>JAUHVN010000545.1 GCA_030425055.1 Actinomycetes bacterium
CAGCTGCGGCATCATCGTGCGCAGGATGCCGGCGTTCACGCCCGCGAGCTCGATGCGGGTCTGCCCGGGCTTCTGCTTCGCGCCGGCCGTGATCACGACGACGTGCGAGCCCTCGACCACCGAGAGGTCACTGCCGCCCGAGATCTCGCTCGCGCCGATGAACTGTGTGCCGTGCGACAGGTCGAGCACTTCGGCCTCGACCTTCGCGGCGGCGATGTCGTACAGCGCGACATGACGCGCCGACCCGCGGATTAGCGCGGCGTACGCCGCGCTCGCACCGACGCTGCCGGCGCCGACGATGGTCACCTTCGAGTTCTCGATCACGCTCATGCGCTAAGTCTGGCAAAACGGATGCCGCGGTGACAGATCGTTGCCGCGTCAGTTCTAGGCCTCTTCGTCGGCGGTCGCCGCGGGATTGCGGATCCCCAGCCACGACACGATCCCGCCGAGCGCCATGAGCGCGGCGGTGGCCCAGGCTGCGCGGTGGAAGCCCTCGAGGTTGAGCATCCCGCCGACGATGGTCGCGAGCGCCGCGATGGCGATGAGGCCGGCGACCCGCGCGATCGCATTGTTCGTCGCTGAGGCGATGCCGGACCGCTCCGGTTCGATCGCGCCCAGGATCGCCGAGGTGAGCGGTGACACGGTAGCGGCCAGACCCACCCCGAGCACGATCATGCCCGGAAGCAGCTGCCACCAGTAGTCGAATTGCTCTGAGACCGACAGCAGCAGAAGCGATCCTGCCGCCATCAGCAGCGGACCGGCGGTCATGAAGATGCGCGGGCCGAATCTGCCCGCCATCGCCCCGGCGCGAGAGCTCAGCAGGATCATCAGGATCGTGATCGGGAGGCTCGCCAGGCCCGCGAGCGTGGCGCTGAATCCCGCCTCCTGCTGCAGGTAGACGCTCACGACGAAGCCGTTGAGGGCCAGAGCGGCGTAGATGAAGAAGGTCGCGACGTTCCCGGTCCAGAAGTTGCGCACCGTGAACAGGCTGAGGGGCAGCATCGGCGAGCGCACGCGCGCCTGGCGCCAAAGGAAGGCGACGAACATGAGGCATCCGAGTATCAGGGGCAGCCAGATCAGCGGTGACGACCAGCCGAGGTTCGGCTGCTCGATCAGAGCGAACACCGCGCCGCCGAGGCCGAGCGTGCACAGCACCGCGCTCGTCCAGTCGATGCGCGCGTCGGGCGACGGGGAGTCCCGGTGCTCGAGCCGGGTCAAGAGCCACAGCGTGACACCGATGGGGATGACGTTGATGACGAACACGTAGCGCCACGAGAGCAGGTCGACGAAGAGGCCGCCGATGAGGGGGCCGACGATCATGGCGCCGGTGGTCCAGGCGGTCCATTGTCCGATCGCGCGGGATTGCAGCGCACCGCGCATCGTGGCGGTGATGAGGGCGAGCGAGCTCGGCACGAGGAAGGCGCCGGCCGTACCCTGCACAGCGCGGGCGATGATGAGGAACAGTGGCGACGGTGCGAGGGCGATCGCGACCGACGCGATCGCGAATCCGATGATGCCGATGCGCATCACGAGGCTGCAGCCGAACGC
>JAUHVN010000546.1 GCA_030425055.1 Actinomycetes bacterium
GTCGCACCGGCCGATCGCGTGGCCCGGCTCGCCGCCGAGGTGTCGGACGGATGCCGGGAGACAGCGCCGCATCCCGAGCCCGCGGTGGTCCGCACCGCGACGTCGCGGCACGCGCCGGACGAGTACGCCGCGCTGATCGAACGCTGCCGTGACGCCATCCGGGAGGGCGACGCGTACCAGCTCTGCCTCACGACGAGGTTCGACGTGCCGGGGCCGACCGACGCGGTCGCCGCCTACCTGCGTCTTCGCGATGCGACCCCCGCGCACCACGGCGGCCTGGTGCGCATCGACGACGTCAGCATTCTCAGCGCGAGCCCCGAGAGATTCCTCGAAGTGGAGGACGGCGTCGTGCGCACCAGCCCCATCAAGGGCACGCGGCCGCGGGGCGGGGATGCGGCGACCGACGCAGCCCTCGCCGAGGAGCTTCTCACCAGCGAGAAGGAGCGCGCAGAGAACGTCATGATCGTCGATCTGATGCGCAACGACCTCTCACGCGTCTGCGTGCCGGGCACGGTGACGGTCGACGGGCTGCTGCAGGTCGAGTCCTATCCCGCGGTGCATCAGCTCGTGAGCACGGTCTCGGGCACGCTCGCCGCGGGCGTGGACGTCGATGGGCTCGTCGCCGCGACCTTTCCCGCCGGCAGCATGACGGGGGCTCCGAAGCTGTCGGCGATGACGATCCTGCACGAGCTCGAGCGTGGTCCCCGCGGGATCTTCTCGGGGTGCTTCGGGTGGGTCGGCCGCAACGGCGACCTCGACCTGGCGATGGTCATCCGGACGATCGTGGTGTCGGGCGACGGGGCGTACGTCGGCGCCGGAGGCGGCATCACGTGGCGCTCCGAGCCGTGGGCGGAGGTCGCGGAGGTCGCCGTGAAGGCGGCGGGCCCGCTGGGCGCGCTCGGCGCCGCCGTGCCCGAGGGCTGGCTGCCTGCCGTCGGGTAACCTGGAAGCCGCGCTTCGCGCCCCCCGCCGTGCTCTTCCGATTGGTCCGCCTGTGTCAGATTCCTCCGCGCCCGACTCCGCCGTGCCCGCCGACGGCTTCGACGCCCTCGCGATCCAGGAGAAGTGGCAGCGGCGCTGGCTCGAAGACGATCCCTTCCGCGCGGGCGGCGCCGACGACACGCGTCCGCGCAAGTACGTGCTCGGCATGTTCCCGTATCCGTCGGGTGACCTGCACATGGGGCATGCAGAGAACTACGCCTACGTCGACATCGTGGCGCGCTTCTGGCGGCACCGCGGCTACAACGTGCTCAATCCGATCGGATGGGACTCGTTCGGGCTGCCGGCGGAGAACGCCGCGATCCAGCGCGGCGCGGATCCGCGCGAGTGGACCTACGCGAACATCGAGCGGCACAAGCGCAGCTTCCGCGAGTACGGCTCGAGCTACGACTGGTCGCGCATCCTGCACACCAGCGATCCCGAGTACTACCGCTGGAACCAGTGGCTGTTCCAGCGCCTGTACGAGCGCGGTCTGGCCTACCGTAAGGAGAGCCCGGTCAACTGGTGCCCCAACGACCAGACGGTCCTCGCCAACGAGCAGGTCGTCG
>JAUHVN010000098.1 GCA_030425055.1 Actinomycetes bacterium
GTGGTCGCGGACGTCGCGCAGCTCGAGCCTCGCGTGCTCGCCGCGATGGCACGTGATCGCGAGCTGGCGTCGGCCGCGCTCGGAGCCGACCTCTACGACGGCGTCGTCGCGGCCGGCGCAGTGCCGACGCGCGCCGAGGCGAAGATCGCCATGCTGGGCGCGATGTACGGAGCCACCACGGGGGAGTCGGGGCGTCTTCTGCCCGGTCTGCGCCGCGCTTACCCCGCGGCGATGGCGCTCGTCGACGCGGCCGCGCGAGCGGGCGAGGACGGCGAGTCGGTCTCGACGTGGCTGGGCCGCACGTCACCGCCGCCGTCGGACGCGTGGCAGCGCGCCCAAGCAGCGGCGACCGAGGAGGGGGCCACCGCCGCGGACGTGTCGCGCGCCCGCCAGTGGGCCCGCGACCGCGGTCGCTTCACGCGCAACTTCGTGGTTCAGGGCACCGCGGCCGAGTGGGCGCTGGTCTGGCTGGCCGAGCTGCGGCGGCGCCTGGCCGCTCTGGAACCGGTGCACCACGCCCGCGCGGCGGCATCCGGACCGGCGTTCGCCGACCGCGCCCATCTCGCTTTCTTCCTGCACGACGAGGTCATCGTCCACGCGCCCGCCGACCGGGCGGACGAGGTCGCCGCCGCTGTGCAGGATGCCGCGGATGCGGCGGGCAGCGCCCTGTTCGGCGACTTCCCGATCGACTTCCCCCTCGACGTGCGCATCGGCGCGACGGCGCTCAAGGACTGAGTGCGCCGTCAGCCCGACGGGCTAGACTCGCGCTCGCGAATGGGTCGGCCGGACGGTCGCGTCGCACCCGGGTGACCGGGTGCGCCGAGGAACGTCCGGGCTCCACAGGGCAGGGCGGTGGGTAACACCCACCCGGAGCGATCCGCGAGACAGTGCCACAGAGAGCAGACCGCCGGGCTTCGGCCCGGTAAGGGTGAAAGGGCGGTGTAAGAGACCACCGGGGTCGTGGTGACACGACCCGCATGGCAAACCTCGCCCGGAGCAAGGCCAGACAGGGGATGACGACGCGGCCCGCCGAGTCCCCGGGTAGGCCGCTGGAGCGGCACGGCAACGTGTCGCCGAGAGAGATGACCGTCGATGGGGCTCGGCCCCGGAACAGAACCCGGCGTACAGGCCGGCCCATTCGCCCCTCTGCTCATGCCACAGCCAGCGCCGCGGCGCCGATGATGCCCGCGTTGTTCCGATGCACCGCGGGCACGATCTCGGTGTCGAGGTCGAGCAGCGGCAGGAACTTGTCGGCGTGCTTGGACACGCCGCCTCCCACGACGAAGAGGTCGGGGCTGAACAGGAACTCGATGTGCGAGTAGTACCACTGCAGGCGCTTCGTCCACTCCTCCCACGACAGGTCCTCGCGTTCCTTCGCCGAGTACGCGGCGTACGCCTCGGCATCCTTGCCGTGCTTCGCGCGCTGCACGTGCCCCAGTTCGCTGTTGGGGATCAGGACGCCGTTGTAGAGCAGCGCCGAGCCGATGCCCGTTCCGAGGGTCGTGAGGATCGTCAGACCGGATCGGTCGCGCGCCGCGCCGTACCGCATCTCGGCGACGCCCGCGACGTCGGCATCGTTGGCGAAGTGGATCTCGCGCCCGAGTCCCTGCTCGAAGAAGTCCTCGGCCTCGAACCCGATCCACGCATCGGACACGTTGGCGGCCGAGAGCGTGCGGCCCGACTTGACGATCGCCGGGAACGCCACGCCGAGGGGGATGGGATCGTCGGCGACGCCCAGCCCGGTGAGCACCTCGGTGACGGCGGCCAGCACGTCCTTCGGCTTCGCCCCCTCGGGTGTCGCGACCTTGACGCGGTCGCTGATGAGCTCTCCCGCCTTGAGATCGACGATGCCCGCCTTGATGCCCGTCCCGCCGATGTCCACGCCGACGGCGCGCGTGCTGTCTGCTGCCATGCGCTCAGCCTATCCAGGGCACCGTTCGCGATCAGTAGGATCGAGGCATCCGATCGACCAGGGAGACCCCGATGCACGACGACAGTGACAAGTTCTGGTTCAACCTCCGCACCGGCGAGGTGGAGAAGGGTCCCCAGTCCCTCGGCATCGATCGCGCCGGGCCGTTCGACACCGCCGAGGAGGCGGCGAACGCCCCCGAGGTGATCAAGGAGCGCTCGAGGGCGTGGGCCGAGGAGGACGCGCGCGACAGCGGGTCCGGCGGCGGCGGAGTCTGAGCCGGACGGCGAGCGGAGAGGAAGCGAATGGACAAGCAGCGGGACTTCGTTCTGAGGACGATCGAGGAGCGCGGCGTCAAGTTCGTGCGCCTGTGGTTCACGGATGTCATGGGCACGCTCAAGTCGGTGGCGATCGCCCCGGCGGAAGTGGAGGGCGCGTTCGCCGAGGGCCTCGGGTTCGACGGCTCGGCGATCGAGGGGCTGACGCGCTCCTACGAGTCGGATCTGCTCGCGTACCCCGACCCGACGACGTTCCAGACGCTGCCGTGGCGCGGTGAGATCGATCCCACCGGCCGCATGTTCTGCGACATCACGACGCCCGACGGGCAGCCTGCCGTCGCAGACCCCCGCAACGTGCTCAAGCGGTCGCTCGCGAAGGCGGCCGACGCGGGGTTCACGTTCTACACCCACCCCGAGATCGAGTTCTACCTGCTGAAGTCGTCGTCGTACGGCCCGGAGGGTCCCGAGCCCGTCGATTCGGCCGGATACTTCGACAATGTGCCCGGCGGCACGGCCCATGACTTCCGCCGTCGGTCGGTGCGGATGCTGGAGGACCTCGGCATCTCGGTCGAGTTCAGCCACCACGAGGGCGGTCCCGGCCAGAACGAGATCGACCTGCGCTACGCCGACGGTCTGACGACGGCCGACAACATCATGACCTTCCGCACGGTGATCAAGGAGGTCGCGATCGAGCAGGGCGTCTATGCGACCTTCATGCCGAAGCCGCTCGGCGGTCAGCCCGGCAGCGGCATGCACACGCACATGTCGCTGTTCGAGGGCGACGTGAACGCCTTCTACGAGGAGGGCGCGCAGTATCAGCTGTCGAAGATCGGCCGGCACTTCATCGCCGGTCTGCTCCGCCACGCGAACGAGATCAGTGCCGTCACCAACCAGTTCGTCAACTCGTACAAGCGGCTGTGGGGCGGCGACGAGGCCCCGAGTTTCATCTGCTGGGGTCACAACAACCGCTCGGCACTCGTGCGCGTGCCGATGTACAAGCCGAACAAGGGCCAGTCCTCGCGCGTCGAGTACCGGGGCCTCGACTCCGCGGCCAACCCCTACCTCGCCTACGCCCTGCTGCTCGCGGCCGGGCTCAAGGGCATCGAGGAGGAGTACGAGCTTCCCGCCGAGGCCGAGGACAACGTCTGGTATCTCAGCGACGCCGAGCGTCGTGCGCTCGGGTTCGCTCCGCTGCCGGCCAGCCTCGACCATGCGCTGGAGTACATGCAGGAGTCCGAGCTGGTCGCCGAGACCCTGGGCGAACAGGTCTTCAACTACGTGCTGCTCAACAAGCGGCGCGAGTGGCAGGGGTACCGCTCGCAGGTGACGCCCTTCGAGCTGAAGAGCAACCTCGAGATGCTCTGAGTCCGCCGTGGCCGCCAGCGAGCGCTCTTCGGCGCTCACCCTGCTCGCCCGCGTCGGCTTCAGCGAGCTGGCCGATGCGGACGCCCATCTGTCCGAACTCGAAGACGCGCTCGGAGTCGAACGCGAGGCGCTGCTCGCGCAGACCGGTGTGGCCGCCGACCCGGATGCGGCGCTGGACTCGCTGACCCTCGTGACGCGCCGCGACACCGCCGCGGTGCGCGCGCTGGCGGCTACCGAGAAGGGCTGGCGCGCCCTGTGGGCGCTGCTGGGGGCATCGCAGGGTTTCGGCGAGTTCTATCTGCGCCACCCCGAGGAGCTCTCGGACCTCGCCACCGCCGGCACGCGGCTGCCGACGGCGGCGGAGTTGCACGACGAGCTCACCGGTGCGGTCCGAGCCGAAGACGGGTTCGCCGAGTCCGGAGCGGAATCGTCGTGGGTCGCGCTGCGCGTCCGCTACCGGCGGATGCTGGCGCGCATCGCCGCGTACGATCTGCTCAGCGACGAGCCCGTCGACGAGATCCCCGACATCGCCGCGACCCTCGCGGACGCGGCGGGCGCCGCCTTGGAGGCCTCGCTGTGCGTCGCGCGGACGAGGATCGCGCGCGGTCCCTCCGGCGGCGGGCTTTTCCCACGCGAGCAGGTGGCGGGAACGCGGCTGGCGATCATCGGAATGGGCAAGACCGGTGCGCGCGAGCTCAACTACGTGAGCGACGTCGACGTCATCTTCGTCGGCGGCGGGGACGAAGACCTCATCGAAGAGGTCGGTGAGAGCCGTGCGATCGACATCGCGACGCGGCTGGCCGTGCAGACCATGCGGGGCATCTCCGAGGTCGAGGTGGAGCCGCCGCTGTGGGAGGTGGACGCGAACCTGCGTCCCGAAGGACGCCAGGGCGCGCTCGTGCGCACGCTCGAGTCGCATCTGGCGTACTACGACCGCTGGGCCAAGAGCTGGGAGTTCCAGGCGCTGTTGAAGGCCCGCCCGCTCGCGGGCGACCTCGAGCTCGGTCAGGAGTACGTGGCGGCGGTGCAGCCGAAGGTGTGGACCAGCGCCGCCCGCGAGAACTTCGTCGACAGCGTGCAGCGCATGCGCGAGCGCGTGACCGAGCACATCCCGCCCGACGAGGTCGCGTTCCAGATCAAGCTCGGCCCCGGTGGCATCCGCGACATCGAGTTCACCGTGCAGCTGCTGCAGCTCGTCCACGGTCTCAGCGACGACAGCATCCGTCAGCGCGGCACGCTCGACGCGCTGACGGCGCTCGTGGATGCCGGCTACATCGGTCGCGCCGAGGCCCAGACCTTCGCGCGCGACTACCGGGTGCTGCGGCTGCTCGAGCACCGCGTGCAGCTGCGCCGCCTCAGCCGCACGCATCTCATGCCCTCGGATCCCGACGAACAGCGGGCGCTTGCGCGCGCGACGCGGCTCGTCACGTCGGGCCCCGCGGTGTGGGAGCTGTGGGAGTCGGTCAAGCGCGAGGTGCGCGACATCCACGTGCGCCTGTTCTACCGGCCGCTGCTGTCCGCCGTCGCGGGTATGAGCGTCGAGGAACGCAGCCTGTCTCCCGAGCAGGCACACGATCGTCTCGCCGCCATCGGCTTCTCGGACCCGGCCGGCGCCCTGCGCCACATCGCCGCCCTCACGAGCGGACTCAGCCGCAAGGCGAGCATCCAGCGCCACCTGATGCCGGTGCTGATCCGCTGGTTCGCCGACGGGGCCGACCCCGACTACGGGCTGCTCGCCTTCCGCCGGCTCAGCGAGCGGCTCGGCGATTCGCCGTGGTTCCTGCGGATGCTGCGCGACTCGTCCGCGGCCGCCGAGAGCCTGACGCGGGTGCTCTCCAGCTCGCGCTACATCGGCGAACTGATGGAGTGGATCCCCGAGTCGGCGGCGTGGCTGGACGACGACGACCTGTTGCGGCCGCGCGGCGGCGTCGCGCTGCAGGCGGAGGCGCGCGCGATCCAGACACGGCATGAGACGACCGAGGAGGCCATGCGCGCCGTGCGTGCTCTGCGCCGTCGCGAACTCCTGCGCACGGCGATGGGCGCGATCGTGGGCGAGATGACGGTCGAGGAGCTCGGCGAGACGCTCACGACCATCACCGAGGTGACGATCCAGGCGACGCTCCGCGCGGTGCGCCGCGAGGTCGTGCCGCCCGAGGACTCCGATCTCGACTTCTCGGTCATCGCGATGGGCCGATTCGGCGGTCGCGAACTCGGCTTCGGGTCGGACGCCGACGTCATGTACGTCTACCGGGCCAACGGCATCGAGCCGCAGCGCGCGCACGACCTCGCACTCAAGCTGGTCGCCGGCATCCGCAAGCACTCCGAGGATCACCGCGTGCCGCTCGATCTGGACGTCGACCTGCGCCCGGAGGGACGCAACGGGCCGCTGGCCCGCTCGCTCGACGCCTACGCCGAGTACTACCGGCGCTGGTCGCTGTCGTGGGAAGCGCAGGCGCTGCTGCGTGCGCGGGGCGTCGCGGGCAGCGTGAAGCTCGTCGGCGAGTTCATGAAGCTCGCCGACGACGTGCGCTTCCCGGCCTCCGTCGACCCGCAGGGCGTTCGCGAGATCAAGCGGATCAAAGCACGTGTCGAGAACGAGCGCCTGCCGCAGAACGCCGACCCCCGACGCCACCTGAAGCTGGGCCCCGGGGCGCTCAGCGACGTCGAGTGGCTGGTCCAGCTGCTGCAGCTGGAGCACGGTCACCGCATCGAGGGACTCCGTACGACGTCGACGCAGGCGGCGTTGGCCGCCGCGCGCGATGCCGATCTGGTCCCGGCCGCAGCGGCGCAGCGGCTCGGCGAGGCCTGGCGTCTGGCCAGTCGGCTCCGCTCGGCCAACACGCTGGCATCCGGACAGACCAGTGACATCCTGCCACCGGACCGCATGAAGCTCGATGCGATCGGCCGGCTGCTGGAGTACCCGCCGCGCTCGGCGACACAGGTCGAGGAGGACTGGTTCGCGGCGACCCGCCGAGCGAGGCGGGTGTTCGAGAAGCTCTTCTACGGGTGAGGGACGCATGACCGAGGCGGATCGCGCCGAGCTGGCCGCTCTGCGGGAGCGGGCGTACGGGCCCGACGCAGACATCGACGCCGACCCGATCGCACAGGAGCGCCTGCAGCAGCTCGAAGCGGACCTGCAGGGCATCGGCGGGGGAGCGGATGACGGTGAAGAACGACCGGGCGGCGGTCCGGCGAGCGTCGAGGACGATCCGCCTGCCGCCGATGACGGCGCTCCGCACCCGGCGGCCGAGCCCGCCCGGCACCCTCCGGCTGCGCCGCCGCCGGCAGCCGGCCGATCCCTCCTGCGCCGCTGGATGCCCGCTCTCTGGGCTCTCTCGCTGATCATCGCGGCGGCCATTGCGGTCGGCATGAGTCTCAGCTGGGCAGCGGTGGTGTTCGCACCGATCAGCCGCGGGAGCGACGACATCTCGCAGGTCGCCGTTCTGACGCCGGACGCTGCGTTCGAGGCAGGCGAGGAGGGCTTCTTCTGGATGGGCGCCGCACGGGGCTTCACCGTGTTCGAGGGTTTGCTGCCGATCGCGGTCGACGGCGAGCAGATGGGCGCAGAGGGGTCCGAGTGCCTCGCCCTGATGAGGATGGCCGACTACACACCCGGCGCCGACACCATCGAAGGGCCGGTGTACTGGAGCTGCGACGCGGGTGCCTTCCCGGCGACGGTGGAGTTCGTCGTCGACTTCCAGGCTCCCCAGCAGCTGCGCGAACGTTTCGCTGACGGCACCGCCCTGCAGTTCGTGCTCGACGGCGACCGGATCGGCGTCTTCAGCGACGAGTGAGGCCGGGGTCCCGACACGAGGACGGCCCCGGGATTCCCCGGGGCCGTCGTGATGCGGTCTCGTCAGACGCCGAAGTACAGCTCGAACTCGAACGGGTGCGGCCGCTGGGCGATCGGCTGGATCTCGTTCTCGATCTTGTACTCGATCCACGTCTCGATCAGCTCGGGCGTGAACACGCCGCCCTGCAGCAGGAACTCGTGGTCGGCGCGGAGCGCCTCGAGCGAGTCGAGCAGCGAGTTCGGAACCTGGGGGATGCCCTTGGCCTCCTCGGGCGGCAGCTCGTAGAGGTCCTTGTCGACGGGCTCGTGCGGCTCGATGCGGTTCTTGATGCCGTCGATGCCGGCCATGAGCTGGGCTGCGAAGGCGAGGTACGGGTTGCCCGAGGCATCCGGCGCGCGGAACTCGATGCGCTTGGCCTTGGGGTTCGTACCCGTGATCGGGATGCGGATCGCCGCCGAGCGGTTGCCCGCCGAATACACGAGGTTGACCGGCGCCTCGAAGCCCTTCACCAGGCGGTGGTAGCTGTTGAGGGTCGGGTTCGTGAACGCGAGCACGGCGGGCGCGTGGGCGAGGATGCCGCCGATGTACCAGCGTGCGATGTCGCTCAGACCGCCGTAGCCCTTCTCGTCGTAGAACAGCGGCGAACCGTCGTTCCACAGCGACTGGTGGGTGTGCATGCCCGAGCCGTTGTCGCCGAAGAGCGGCTTGGGCATGAAGGTCGCGACCTTGCCCCACTGCTCGGCGGTGTTCTTGACGATGTACTTGAACTTCAGGATGTCGTCCGCGGCGTGGACCATCGTGTCGAACTTGTAGTTGATCTCCTGCTGGCCGCCGGTGCCCACCTCGTGGTGTGCACGCTCGAGCTCGAGGCCGACCTCGATCAGCTTGAGGCTGATGTCGTCGCGCAGGTCGGCGGTCTTGTCGACGGGGGAGACGGGGAAGTAGCCGCCCTTGTAGGGGGTCTTGTTCGCGAGGTTGCCGCCCTCTTCGGCGCGGCCCGTGTTCCACGCGCCCTCTTCGGAGTCGACCGAGTAGAAGCTCGAGTTCTGCTTCACCTCGTAGCGGACGTCGTCGAAGATGTAGAACTCGGCCTCGGGCGCGAAGAACGCGGTGTCGGCGATGCCGGTCGAGGCGAGGTACTTCTCGGCCTTCTTGGCGACCTGACGCGGGTCCTTCGAGTAGATCTCGCCGTTGCGCGGGTTGTAGATGTCGAAGACCATGACGAGCGTCTTCGCCTCGCGGAACGGGTCGAGGTACGCGGTCGACACGTCGGGGATGAGCTGCATGTCGGACTCGTGGATGTTCGCGAAGCCCCGGATCGAGGAGCCGTCGAACAGCTGGCCGACGGTGAAGAAGTCCTCGTCGACGGTCGAGGCCGGAATGTTGAAGTGCTGCTGCACGCCAGGAAGATCCGTGAACCGGATGTCGAGGAACTTGACGTCCTCGTCCTTGATGAACTTCAGCACCTCGGATGAATCACTGAACATGGAGTCTCCAGAGGTAGGGCATCGGGAACTGCCACCCGCAATGCGGGCACTGCTGGCAACTTATCGACGGGGCGTTGCCCGACAGTGTCGCCATTGTTTCGGCCATGTTACACAGGCCTGGTTACGCTGTTCCGGTGACGCAGAACGCCCAGAGCTACCCCGGTGAACGACTCGGATTGCCCCGTGA
>JAUHVN010000547.1 GCA_030425055.1 Actinomycetes bacterium
GTGAGGATCTTGACCGAATCGCGCCGGCGTCCCTGCGCCTCGGCACGATCGCGGATGTCGTCGGTGATCCCCCGGGCCTGCTCAGGACTCGTCGCGATGATGAAGAGCGCTTCGCCGTGCTTGGAGGCGAAGTCCCGGCCGCGGGACGACGCGCCGGCCTGGTAGATGACCGGCGTGCGCTGGGGAGACGGTTCGGTCAGGTGGATTCCCGGCACCTCGTAGAACTCGCCGCTGTGGCCGATGGGGTGGACTTTCGCGGGATCGGTGTACACGCCCCGTTCGGGGTCCTTGACGACGGCACCGTCCTCCCACGAGCCCTCCCACAGTTTGTAGACGACGTCGAGGAACTCGTCGGCGAGGTCGTAGCGCCGATCGTGGTCGACCTGCTGGCGGAGCCCGAGGTTGCGGGCCGCGCTGTCGAGATACGACGTCACGACGTTGATGCCGATCCGCCCGCCCGTCAGGTGGTCGAGCGTCGAGAACCGGCGCGCGAGCAGGTAGGGCTGCTCGTAGGTCACGGCGACCGTGACGCCGAACCCGAGCCGCTCCGTGACGGCGGCCATCGCGGGCACTTGCAGGAGCGGATCATTCACCGGCACCTGGTCGGCGTCGAGGAAGGACGCCGCCGCCGTCCCGCGATACACGTCGTAGAGGCCGACGACGTCCGCGACGAAGACGGCGTCGAATCGGCCTCGCTCGAGTGTGCGGGCGAGATCGGTCCAGTACTCGAGGGTGTTGTAGCGGTCGGCACGGTTGTCCGGATGCCGCCACAGGCCCGGATTCTGATGCGTGACGCAGGTCATGTCGAAGGCGTTGAGGATGATGCGCGAAGTCATGCCGACGAGTTTGGGGGCGGAATCCGTGCCTGTCGAGCGTCGGTGTCGCCCCGTGACGTCAGGTTCCGCCGTGTTGCCGCGCGTGTCTTCGCATGACGCCCGCGCCCCGCGGTGGGGCGGTCAGCAGACCAGTCCGTCGGCGGGCACGACACCGTCGATCAGATAGCCCTCGACCGCCGCGTCGACGCAGGCGTTGCCCTTGTTGAAGCCGGTGTGGCCCTCCCCCGCGCGCGTCACGAGCACGCCGCTCGACAGCTGATCGGCCAGCGACACCGCCCACTCGTACGGCGTCGCGGGGTCGTTCGTCGTTCCGACCACGACGATGGGCGCGGCGCACGTGTCCGGCCCGATCGCGTAGGGCGCGAACGTCGCCGCCTCGACGGCGAGGCGGGCCTCGGCCGCCGCCTCTTCCTCGGGGGTCGTGTCGTCGGGATAGTCCATGCAGTTGTAGGCGATGAACGCCTCCTGCGAGTTGTCGGTGTACTCGCCGTCGACCCGTCCGTAGTACGCGTCGGCGAGAAGGAACGCGACGTCCGGGCTGCCCTGCAGCACATCTTCGATCGCGATCGTGAGGAAGTCCCATGAATCCTCGGAGTAGAGCGCCAGCAGTGTTGCGGTGACCATGGTGTCGGCACCCAGCATCCGTCCGTCGGAGGCCGGGAGCGGCGTGCGGTCGAGTCGGGCGAACAGGGCGGCGAGGTCGGCC
>JAUHVN010000099.1 GCA_030425055.1 Actinomycetes bacterium
GACGACGACGGCGACATCGGGCTTGCCGGTCGATTTCAGCCCGACGGCGACGCCCGCCGCCTCGAACCCCTGTGCTGCGGTGACGCTCACGGCGCGACTCCGTTCACGGTGAGGCCGGTGCCCTCGGGCAGTCCCAGCGCGATGTTCATGGATTGGACGGCCGCTCCCGCGGTGCCCTTCACGAGGTTGTCGACCGCGGTCACCACGACGACGCGGTTCGCCGGGCGGTCGATCGCGAGGCCCATGAGGGCCGTGTTGGCGCCCAGCACGTCGGCGGTGCGCGGGAACACCCCGGCGGGCAGCAGTCGCACGAAAGTCTCGTCGCCGTACGCCGCCTCCCACGCGCCGCGGATGTCGTCGTCGGTCGCACCGTCGGCGATCGGGGCGGTCGAGGTCGCGAGGATGCCGCGCGCCATCGGCACGATGACCGGCGTGAACGAGATGCGGATGCCCTCGTCTGCGGCGCGTTTCGTCTCGTCGCTGCGCTCCTCGCTCAACGACCTGCTGCTCTCACCGAGGGTCGCTGAGCGGGCGGCGGCGAGCGCCTGGCGGATCTCGGGGATGTGCCGGTGCGTGCCGCCGACGGCATACGGGTTGGCGGTGCCGAGGATCTCGCTCGCCAGCAGGTGGGGCTTGAGGCTCTTGCCCGCGCCGCTCGGTCCGACGGCCAGCACCGAGACGATGTCGGACGGGTCGATGACCCCGGCGGCGACGCCCGGCGCGAGAGACAGCGAGACGGTCGAGGCGTTGCAGCCGGGCGCGGCGATGCGGGATGCCCCGACGAGGCGTGCGCGCTGCTTGGCGCCGGCGACCGGCAGCTCGGGCACGCCGTACACCCACGGGTCGTGGAAGTCGCCGCCGTAGAAGCGGTCCCAGTCGGCGACCGACTCGAGCCGATGGTCGGCGCCCGCGTCGATCACGAGCGCGGTGTCGGCGAGCGCGTCGGTGTACTGCCCCGACTGGCCGTGCGGCAGCGCCAGGAACACGATGTCGTGTCCGACGAGCACCTTGGGGGTCGTCTCCTGCAGGGTCAGGTGCGCGAGCGAGCGCAGATGCGGCTGCGTCGCGAGCAGCGGCTGACCCGCGTTGGAGTGCGCGGTCACGGTGCGGATGTCGACGTCGGGATGTGCGGCGAGGATCCGCAGGATCTCGCCGCCCGCATAGCCGGATGCGCCGGAGACGGCGACCGAGTACGTCATGGATTCCACCTTAGGGTCTGGGTCACGGGGCCAGAGACGGCGACGCCCGCGCCCGGTCCACGACAGGACCGTGTGCAGCGTCGCCTAGAGTCGGCGGCCGCCCAGACGTCGGCGCGACGGCGCGGCGCTCGGACGGAGCGTCGCGGAACCGGTGATCGCCGAAGGCATGCGCCGACGATAGCGAGCGGCGTGCGGCATCCGCAAATCGCGTCAGGATGCCGGCAGCTCGGCGATGAGCGCGAGTTCGTCGGCGCGTGACAGCCCCGCCGCCCGCTCACGGTCGAGACCGCGGGTCCGCTCGTCGGCGAGCGTGTCGTGCAGCGTGTCGGCGATCGGGCGGATCCGGCCGCCGAGGGCGCGGTAGGCGGCGGTGTCGCGCGTCGAGAACCCGACCATGTCGGCGGGCAGCCACAGCGGCAGCGACCGCGACCCCATCCAGTAGGCGACCTCGTGCGCGTGCAGCCACTCGTCGGACGCCCGCAGCAGCGCGCCCGCGAAGTCCGCCGCTTCGACGGCGTCGTGCAGGAACGCGTCGAACGGCATCGGCATGCCCGTCGCGTTCGCGATGCCGGTCCAGCGCTGCTCCCCCACGCGCACGAGTGCGTCGGCGAGGTCGCGCACGTCGATGACCTGCACCGATCGGCCCGCGCCCGCGGGTGCGAGCACCGGCCCGTCACCGGCCCGCGCGAGACGCGCCACCCAGTAGCCGAAGCGGTCGGTCGGGTCGCCGGGGCCCACGATGAGCCCCGGGCGGATGATCGCCGCGCGCTCGCCGACGCCGTCGCGCACGGCGGCTTCGGCGGCCACCTTGGCGCGACCGTAGTCGTACTCGTCGCCGGGCTGCATCGGCGGCAGCAGCCGCGCGGACTCGTCGGCTCCGACCCGATCGTCGTCGGCGTACACCGAGATCGTCGACACGAACGTCCAGTGCACGGCCCGCTCGCCGAGGGTCGAGACGGCGGATGCCGCCTGCCCGCCGTCACGCGACACGTCGACAACTTCATCCCAGTCGCGGTCGGCGACGCCCGCGTAGCCGTCGGGGGCGTCCCGGTCGCCGACGACGAGCGTCGTGCCCTCGGGCGCGGGGTGCGACCCGCGCGCGAGACACGTGACGGATGCCCCGGCATCCCGCCACCGTCGGGCGACCAGACCGCTCAGCCATCCGGTTCCGCCCAGCACGAGCACGTCGGTCATGTCGCGGCTACTCGCGCAGGGTCGCGCCGAAGCGCTCGGATGCCACGGCGACACCGGCGAGCTTCGCCTTGGTCGCCTCGGCGGCGGTCAGCGTGCGGTCGGCGGCACGGAACCGCAGTGCGAACGTGAGGCTCTTCGCACCCTCGTCGACGCCCGCCCCGCGGTAGTCGTCGACGAGCCGCAGCGACTCGAGCAGCTCGCCCGCACCCTCGACGAGGGCCGCGCGCACGTCGGCGGCCGGCACCTCGGCGGGGACGACGAGCGAGACATCCTGCGTCGCGGCGGGCAGCCCCGACAGCGACGACGCGACGACCTTGTCCCCCGCGATCGACAGCATGCGATCGAGGTGCAGCTCGGCGACCACGACGCGACCCGACAGCTCGGCGTCGGCGACGACGTCGGGATGCAGCTCGCCCACGTAGCCCACCTCGGTGTCGCCCGCGAACAGGGCAGCCGTGCGGCCGGGGTGCAGCGCCGCGCGGGTCGCCTGACGCGCCTCGACGGCGATCCCCGCCGCGGCGGCGGCGACGCGCACGGCGTCGAGGCCGTCCGCGAGGTCGACCGGCTCAGGTGCGACGCCCGGCTGCTTCGCGACGCGGTTCCCGGTCAGCAGCAGTGCGAGCAGACGCGGCTGGGGCGGGATCGAGTCGTCGAGGTCGCTCAGGGTCGCGGCATCCGGGCGCACCGCGAGCGGCGGAACGGAGGCCGTGCCGTACTCGACGCCGGGCTCGGGCAGGAACACGACTCCGCTCTCGAACAGCGCCAGGTCGGTGAAGCCGCGCGACACGTTGCGGTGGGCGACCTGCAGCATGCCGGGAAGCAGCGAGCGGCGCAGGAACGGCGTCAGTCCGTCGAGCGGGTTGGCGAGCTTCACCGACGGCAGGTGCTCGCCCGACGGCGAGCCGTGCCGGTCGTTCTGCTCCTCGGTGGTGAACGGGAACGACGGCGTCTCGACGAGGCCGGCGGCCGCGAGCGCGTTCGCGACGCGGCGGCGGCCGCGCTGGGCGGCGGTGAGACCGCGCCCCGACGGCGGCAGCGGCAGCACGGACGGGATGCGATCGTACCCCTCGATGCGGGCCACCTCTTCGGCGAGCGTCCACTTGTCGGTCAGATCGGGGCGCCACGACGGCGGGATGACCCGCCAGCCGACGTCGCCTTCGGCGACCACGTCGCAGCCGATCGTCGTGAGCGATCCGGTGATCTCGTCGTCGGTGTAGTCGACGCCGATCAGGCCCTCGACGAAGCCGGCGGGCAGCGCGATCGTCCGCTCGCGGTACTCGGTGAACAGCGCGCCGCCGACGGTCTCGTCGAGCGTGCCCCCCGCGTACTCGACCATGAGGTCGGCCACGCGACGCGCGGCGACGAACGGCACGAGCGGGTCGACGCCGCGCTCGAAGCGACGGGATGCCTCGCTCGGCAGCTTGTGCCGCCGCGCGGTGCGGGCGATCGAGGTCGGGTCGAACGTCGCGGCCTCGATCAGCACGTTGCGCGTCTCGTCGCCCATCTCGGTCGTGCCGCCGCCCATGACGCCGGCGAGGCCGATCGGACCCGAGCCGTCGGTGATGAGGAGGTCCTCGGGGTCGAGGGTGCGAACCTTGCCGTCGAGCGTCTCGAGCTTCTCGCCCGGCGCGGCGCGGCGCACGGTGATACCGCCGCGCAGCCGATCGAGGTCGTAGCCGTGGATCGGCTGGCCGAGCTCGAGCATCACGTAGTTGGTGATGTCGATGAGCACGCCCAGAGAACGGATGCCGGCGAGCGTCAGCCGCGTGGTCATCCACGCCGGTGTGGGGCGGGTCGGGTCGACGTCGCGGACGATGCGCACCGCGAACTCGGACGCGCCCGCGCGACCGCGGATCGGAGCCCGATCGTCGACGATGACGGGGAAGCCCTCACGCGGATGCCGCAGCTCGTCCCACTCCCGCAGACCAGGGTCGCGGAAGGCAGCGCCGGTGGCGTGCGCGTACTCACGTGCGACACCGCGCACCGAGAGCGCGTAGCCGCGGTCGGGGGTGACGTTGATGTCGACGGCGACGTCGTCGAGCCCGAGCAGCGCGATCGCGTCGGTGCCGACCGGTGCATCGACCCCGAGTTCCACCAGGCGCAGGATGCCCGAGTGCTCCTCGCCGAGGCCGAGCTCCTTGGCCGAGGCGATCATGCCGTCGGAGACATGCCCGTACGTCTTGCGCGCCGCGATGGGGAACGGACCGGGCAGCACCGAGCCGGGCAGGGTCACGACGACCTTGTCGCCGGCGAAGAAGTTGCGGGCGCCGCACACGATGCCGCGCACGCCGCCGTGGGCCTCGCCCACGTCGACCTGGCACCACCGGATGGTCTTGCCGTTCGACTGCGGCTCTTCGGCGAACTCCACGACCTCGCCGACCACGATCGGCCCCTCGAGGTCGAAGCGGTGCACGTCCTCTTCCTCGAAGCCGACCGACACCAGCGCCGCGAGGACGTCCTCGGCGGTCGCCTCGGCCGGCACGTCGACGTACTCGCGCAGCCATGACAGCGGAACGCGCATCACACCACCATCCCGAACTGCTCGCTGAAGCGCACATCGCCCTCGGCCATGTCGCGCATGTCCTGCACGTCGCTGCGGAACATCAGCGTGCGCTCGATGCCCATGCCGAACGCGAAGCCCGAGTACTCCTCGGGGTCGATGCCCGCCGCGCGCAGCACGTTGGGGTTGATCATGCCGCAGCCGCCCCACTCGATCCATCGCGCCCCGCCCTTGAAGGTCGGGTGCCACAGATCGAGCTCGGCCGACGGCTCGGTGAACGGGAAGTAGTTGGCGCGGAAGCGCGTCTTCGCCTCGGGACCGAACAGCACGCGGGCGGCGTGGTCGAGCGTGCCCTTGAGGTGGGCCATCGTGATGCCCTTGTCGACGACGATGCCCTCGAACTGGGTGAAGACGGGCAGGTGCGTCGCGTCGAACTCGTCGGTGCGGTACACGCGACCGGGGCACAGCACGTACAGGGGCAGGTCGCGGTCGAGCATCGACCGCACCTGGACGGGGCTCGTGTGCGTACGCATCACGAGGTGGCGCTCGACCGGATCGACGAAGAACGTGTCCTGCATCTGGCGCGCCGGGTGGTCGACGTCGAAGTTGAGCGCGTCGAAGTTGAACCACTCGTGCTCGAGCTCGGGGCCCTCGGCGATCTCCCATCCCATCCCGACGAAGATGTCGCTGATCTCCTCCTGCAGGAGCGATATCGGATGCCGCGCCCCGACGCGCGCGCGCTGCGGCAGCGCGGTGACGTCGATGCGCTCGGCCTCGAGCTTCGCGGCGATCTCGGCCGCGGCGAGCTCCTCTTCGCGGGCGGCGAGGGCCTGGTTCACGCGGCCTCGGGCCTGCCCGACGAGCTTGCCGAACTCGGCCTTCTGCGCGGGCGCGACTTCACGCATCCGCGCGTTGAGCTTCGCCAGCGGCGAGCCCTCGGCGGTGTGCGCGGCGCGGGCCGCCTTCAGCTCGGCGGTGCCGGATGCGGCGGCGATCGCCGCCAGGGCGGCGTCCACTGCTGCGGCAACGGCTTCTGGTGTGATCGGGGGGTTATCGGGCGCGTCGGACACGAGAGACGAGTCTACCGACGCGTCGGACTCAGCTGACCCGGCCGATCACGGGCCGCCGCGATGTTCGGATGCCCGGGCGTCGGCGTCCGCCTCGGCGAGCCGGATCGACGAGGTCGGGTCGGCGGTGCCGGGATCGGCCTCACCGGTCTTGACCTTGCGCCCACCGCTCGCGGTGCGCCGCGCCAGCCAGCGCGCGAACCACGACAGCGACAGGTTGATCGCAAGGTAGATCAGCAGGCAGACGAAGAACAGCGAGAACAGGTAGCGGTTGCCGTAGAAGGTCGCCAGGTTCTTCATCATCGTTCGGATGAGCTCGTTGTAGCCGACGATGTACCCGAGCGAGGTGTCCTTCAGCAGCACGACCAGCTGGGCGATGATGATCGGCAGCATCTGACGGAACGCCTGCGGGAACTCCACCCGCATCTTCGACTGGAACTCGCGCATGCCGACGCTCAGCGCCGCTTCGCGCTGACCGCGCGGCAGCGAGGCCAGCCCGGCGCGCAGGGCCTCGCCGATGAGCGTGCCGTTGTAGAGCGCGAGCGCGATGACGACCGCCCAGAAGGCACCGGTCGAGGCGACCAGCAGGATGAAGAGCATCATCAGCAGGACGGGCATGCCGCGCAGGAACTCGAGCACCCACGCCGTCGGGATGCGCACCCACGCGATCGTCGACGACCGCATGAGCGAGAAGGCGACGCCGAGCGCCAGCGCACCGACGGCCGCGACGGCAGCCGCCTGCAGTGTCGCGACGACACCTCGGCCGATCGCGCCCCACACCACCGGGTCGAGGAAGATGTCCCAGCGCACCGGATCGAGGATCGCGGGCACCTGGATGCCGCCGGAGATGCGCGGTGTCGCCAGCTCGACGATCACCCACGCGAGCACCGCGACGATGACGACGAGGCCGACGATCGACGCGATGAGCGAGATGCGGCGCGCCCGGGGACCCGGGGCATCGAAGAGGACGCTGGAGCCGGTCATCGCTGCACCACCAGATGCTTCTCGAGTCGCGCGGCCAGCAGACCGAGCGGAACGGTGATCACGAGGTAGAGGGCGGCGGCGGTCAGCAGGATGGCGATGACCATGTTCCCGTTCGCGTTGGCGAGCCGCTGCGTCGAGGCGAACAGCTCGAAGACGAAGAAACCGCCGGCGACCGACGTGTTCTTGGTCAAGGCGATGAAGACGTTGATGAGCGGCGGGATCGTCATGCGGAACGCCTGCGGCAGCACGACGAGCGAGACCGTCTGGCCGAACCCGAGCCCGATGCTGCGCGCAGCTTCAGCCTGCCCGACCGGCACGCCGTTGATGCCCGAGCGCAGCGCTTCGGCCACGAACGGCGACGTGTAGTACGCGAGCGCCGCGATCGCGAGCGGCACGAAGTCGACACGAAGCCCCAGGAACGGCACGACGACCGTGAAGAAGAAGAACACGAGGGTGAGCGGGGTGTTGCGCGCGATCTCGGTCCAGAAGGCGGCGAAGACCCGCAACGAGCCGATCGGCGAGATGCGCATCGCCGCGATGAGGGTGCCGAGGATGAGCGCCAGCACTCCCGAGACGACGAGCAGCAGCAGCGTCATCCGGAAGCCCTCCCAGAAGATGGGCAGTGTACTCAGGTACTGCTCCACTCGGGTGCTCTCCTCTCTCGTCGCGGGCGGGGCGGATGCCCCGGGGCGCTGACCCCGGGGCATCCGTTCGATCAGTAGCGGTCAGGCGTCGGCGGGTCGACGAAGGGCAGCACCGTGCCCGCCGTCGCGTCCCAGGCCGCCTGGTAGCTGCCGTCCGCGTACGACTCCTCGAGGACGTCGTTGATCCACATGCGGAAGTCGGTGTCGTCGAGCGCGAGACCGATGCCGTAGGGCTCCTCGGTGAACGGCTCACCGACGACCTTGAACTCGCCCTCGTTCTGGGCGGCGAGGCCCGCGAGGATCACGTTGTCGGTCGACACGGCGACGACCTGCCCGTTGCGCAGCGGCTCGAGGCAGTTCGAGTACGTGTCGGTGAGCACCGGCTCGGCGCCGATCTCGGCGAGCTTCTCGGCCGGCGTGGAGCCGGTCACCGAGCAGACGGGCTGCCCGACGAGATCGTCCTCGCTCATGATGTCCTCGTTGTCGGCGAGCACCAGGATCGACTGACCCGCCATGTAGTACGGCCCGGCGAACGAGACGACCTCCTTGCGGGTGTCGTTGATCGTGTAGGTCGCGATGACGATGTCGACCTCGCCGTTCTCGATGAAGGGCTCGCGGTTGGCCGAGACGGACTCGACCCACTCGATGCTGCCTTCGTCGATGCCGAGCTTGCCGGCGATGATCTTGCCGATCTCGACGTCGAAGCCCTCCGGCACACCCGAGGGGCCCATGAGCCCGAAGAGCGGCTGGTCGAACTTGGTGCCGATGGTGATGGTGCCGGCCTCGTTGAGGGCGGCCATCGTGGTGCCCTCCTCGAACGTCATCTCCTCGCTGTCGGGCGCCGTCGTCTCCTCGGGCGCGTCGCCGCCGTCGCTCGCGCACGCGCTCAAGGCGAGCGCACCGGCCGCGGCCAGCGCGATGAGGGGAAGTCTCACTCGTTTCATGTCTTCGTTCCTTTGCTGTGCGGGCCGCTCGTGGCGGCCGTTCCTTCGGCGATCGACCGCCGGGCGGCCGATCCTCATCAGTGCTCGAGGATCTTGGACAGGAAGTCCTTGGCCCTCTCGCTCTGAGGATTGGTGAAGAACTCGTCGGGCGCGGCTTCTTCGACGATGGCGCCGTCCGACATGAACAGCACACGGTCTGCTGCCTTGCGGGCGAACCCCATCTCGTGGGTGACGACGATCATGGTCATGCCTTCTGCGGCGAGGCCGATCATGACGTCGAGGACTTCGTTGATCATCTCGGGATCGAGGGCGCTGGTCGGCTCGTCCATGAGGATGAGCTTCGGATCCATCGCGAGGGAGCGGGCGATCGCCACGCGCTGCTGCTGGCCGCCCGAGAGCTGGGCGGGCATCTTCTTGGCCTGGTTGGCGACGCCCACGCGGTCGAGCAGTGCCATCGCCTTCTCGTCGGCGGCCTTCT
>JAUHVN010000548.1 GCA_030425055.1 Actinomycetes bacterium
GGCCTCGAGCGCCGCCTGCGTCGGGTTCATGATGCGGGTGTAGATGTTGCCGAACTCGGCCAGACCGAAGAGGTTCGCAGCGTGGTCGGTGTCGCGGAACTCGAACGACGTCGTCTGATAGATCGGCATGGCTCGCGCACCGGTCGCCGGATCGGGATCGCCCCCGACGTGGATCTGCTTGGTCTCGAAACGCCAGTTCTCGGGTGCGGACATGGCAAGCTCCTGGGGTCGGTCGGGCCGGGGCGGGATGCCGGACGGCCACCAGCGACGATAGGCACCCCTCCGCCGACGGACAACGGGCGGGAAATGTTACGTAACACAGCCGGTAGCGTTGACGGCATGGTGACACGGCGGGCTGTGGTGACGGGTGCGAGTTCGGGGATCGGTGCGGCGACCGTGCGGATCCTGCGTCGCCGCGGGTGGGACGTGGTCGCGGTCGCGCGCCGCGCCGATCGCCTCGCCGAGCTCGAGCGCGACACGGGCGCGGTCGCGTACGCCGCCGATCTCACGCGCGATGCCGATGTCGCCGCGCTCACCGAGTGGCTCGCCGACTCGGGTCCGGTGCACGCGCTCGTCCACGTGGCGGGAGGTGCGCGCGGTGCCGACCGCGTCGAAGACGGCACCCTCGCCGACTGGCAGTGGATGTACGACGTCAACGTGCTGTCCGCTCAGCGGCTCGTGGTCGCGCTGCTTCCGTTGCTGCGGTCGGCGGCGCTCGACGACGGACACGCCGACACGCTCTTCGTGACCTCGACGGCCGCTCAGCTGGCGTATCCGGGCGGTGGCGGCTACAACGCCGCGAAGGCCGCCGAGTCGATGCTCGTGCACGCGCTGCGCCTCGAGCTCAACGGCGAGCCCATCCGGGTGGTCGAGGTCGCCCCCGGCATGGTGCGCACCGAGGAGTTCGCGCTCAATCGCCTGGGCGGTGACGCGAGCGCCGCCGATGCCGTGTACGACGGCGTCGAGGATCCCCTCACCGCCGACGACGTCGCCGACGTGATCGGCTACGCCCTCGACGCACCCGGCCACGTCAATCTCGACCTCGTGACGATGCGGCCGGTCGCGCAGTCCGCGCAGCACCTGCTCGCGCGGGGTCCGCTGCGGCCGCGCATCGGCGAGCAGCCCGCCTGAGCCGGCCGCGCGATCCGGGAGGCCGATCGCGCCGGGGGAGGATGCCCATCGGGGGATCGTCCTCCCGAGCGCGAGAACTCCTCCCGTGCCCGAGAGTCCTCAGATGACCTGCGACTCGCCCGCTGCGGCATCCAGCTCTTCGTCGATCGTGTCGGCGAAGGCGACCTTCGGCACGAAGAACAGCAGGATCGCGGCCAGGATGCCGCCGGCCGCGCAGATCGCCCACACCGCGAGGTAGCCGCCGAGCGATGCGGCGGTCTCGCTGGCGACGGCGCCCGCACCCACGGCGAGCACGACGCCGAACACGGCCGACGCGAAGGTGCCGCCGATCGTCTTCGTCGTGTTCGTGAGCGCGGATGCCACACCCGTCTGACCGCGGGGGGCCGCGGCGGCCGCTGCGGCCGGC
>JAUHVN010000549.1 GCA_030425055.1 Actinomycetes bacterium
TCGGTGAGCCAGCCCACGAAGTCCTCCACCTCGTCGCCTTCGGGCAGGATCGCGGACAGGCAGATGATGCGCCGCGTCGCAGCATCGGGGCGACGGAGAAGCCGCTGAATCTGGACTTCGTACCGTACTTCGCGTTCGTTCGTGCCGATCATGTGCCCCTCGTCGAGCACGATCAGTCCGACGTCGTTGAGGAGATCCGGGTCGTTGCGGAGCGCGAAGTCGAGCTTCTCCGGGGTCGAGACCACTATGTCGCGCTCCCTCAGAATGCTTTCGTCGACCTCGCTAACACCCGTGGTGCCGTACAGCGATGAGATGGTCTTTCCCAGCGGCACGAAAGTGCGTTCGAGCGCAGCTTCTGTCTGCGCAGACAGGGCGCGGAGCGGAGTGATGAAGACCACCCGCTTGCCTTCGGCCAGTGTCGCCAGGATGCACAGCTCTGCGATGCGCGTCTTGCCGGCGCTGGTCGGCAGGGAGAGGACGAGATTGTCCTGGGTGTCCAGCACTCGGGATGCGGCTTCTAGTTGGGACGGCCACAGGTCGATCTCCGAGCGGCCCCGGCGGAACAGCGATGCGATGAACGTAGCGCGCAGGCGATCCCAGTCGCCGGCGTCGCCGCCACCTGGAGCCGTAGGCAGCACGACGTGAAAGCTGGATTCCCACAAACCTCGCATCAGGTGGATCGCCAGGCGGTGACACCACCACTGCGGCACCATGCTGAGAGAGCCTGCCCCCCGCATCCCC
This sequence comes from Actinomycetes bacterium, assembly GCA_030425055.1. Taxonomy (GTDB): domain Bacteria; phylum Actinomycetota; class Actinomycetes; order Actinomycetales; family Microbacteriaceae; genus Microbacterium. The sequence continues at coordinate 742 of JAUHVN010000549.1, forward strand.
ACCTGGAGACGGGATGTTGCCTCCGTGATGAGGCCCTGTTCGCCACGCTCAAACGCCAGCATGGCCACGCTGATCGCACCCATGAACGCGTCAGTCAGGGCAGCATCGACGACATCCAGCACATCGATCGCTTCATTGAGGTCTTCGCCACGATCGGTTGGGTTGATGGCCGAGCGCAACTGCTCGGCCAGGCGAGCATCCGCCACCTGATCGTCCGCTCGGCTTCGCGACACAAGCCGTGCCAAGCCGTCGAGATCTCGGAGCATGAGCAGTACCAGGCAACGCTCGGTGGGGGAGATGTCCTGATCGTTCCGCGTCGCAGTCAGGAGCGAATAGGCCCGCGCCGAGAATCGTGCGAGATGGAACGCCGCAGCGGCTACTACCCGATGAAATCCCCGCGCTGGTGTTGCCTCTCCTCGGGCAATGACGGATTCGATCGCTGTCGCGGCGTTCTCGAACGCCCGCCGGGACGGCTCCGCGGGCCCATCCAGGTCGCTCAGTTCCAGTCCGTGTTCCAGAAGCGTGTATCCGTAGGACAGCAGATCGTGGCTGAGGAGAGCGTCGAACGGAGGAGCGTCTTCTGGAAGCGTCCCGTCGCGCCAGATCATGGCGCGAGCCTCACCGCGGGCAAGGAGTCGACCACGGAAGCCAGGCCGTGTAGCACGACGGATCGCCGTCTCGAGATCTTCAGCGCGCCCTGGCATCCCTCAACACCTTTTCAAAGACTCGACGGATGAACGCCTGATGTTCTCGGACCTGCAGACCCACACTGAGCCGGCGGATCGAGCCGGTAT
>JAUHVN010000100.1 GCA_030425055.1 Actinomycetes bacterium
GATGGTCGCCGACGAGAAGGTGCACCACGAGGTCGTGCGCGGTCTCGCGGCACGCGGACGACGCCGTCTGTCTGGCACGTTCCGCGCCGCGGTCTTCGGCGCCAACGACGGGCTCGTCTCGAACCTGGCACTGGTCATGGGCATCGGCGCCACGGGCGTCGCACCCCAGTTCGTGCTGTTCAGCGGCGTCGCGGGTCTGCTGGCCGGCGCCCTGTCGATGGGGGCGGGCGAGTTCGTGTCGGTGCGTTCGCAGCGCGAGCTGCTGGATGCCACGCAGCCCAGCGACTTCGCCGACGATGCGCTTCCCGACCTCGATCTCGACGCCAACGAGCTCGCCCTCGTCTACCGCACGCGCGGTATGAGCGAGACCGACGCGATCGCCCGGGCTCGCGAGGTGCTCGCGAGCGTCGGCGGGCCCGACCCCGTCGCACTGAGGCAGACGGAAAGCGCGGACGACCACGAGGTGGTGGGCGGGGCGTGGCGGGCGGCGGGGTCGAGCTTCCTGTTCTTCGCCTCGGGCGCCATCATCCCCGTGCTGCCGTGGATCGTCGGCCTCAGCGGCCTTGCGGCGATCGTCACCGCCCTCGTGCTGGTCGGCATCGCCCTGCTCACGACGGGAGCGGTCGTCGGCCTGCTGTCGGGCGCACCGCCGCTGCGACGCGCGCTTCGCCAGCTCGCGATCGGCTTCGGAGCGGCCGCGGTCACGTACGCGCTCGGGCTGCTGTTCGGGGTGAGCGTCGGCTGACGTCGGTCAGATCAGCCCGGTCCGGCGGGCGATGTGGATGGCGCGTGATCGGCTGTCCACGTCGAGCTTGGTGAAGACATGGGCCAGATGGCTCTTGACGGTGGCCTCGGTGACGAACAGCGAGCGCGCGATCTCCTTGTTCGACGCACCGGTGGCCACGAGGCGCAGCACGTCGAGCTCGCGGTCGGTCAGCCGGGGGAGGGGCCGACGCACGCCCTGCAGCACGCGGGCGGCCAGATCGGGGGCGAGAACGGTGTCGCCGGCCGCGGCACGGCGCACCGCGTCGACGATGACGTCGGGGTCGACGTCCTTCAGCAGATAGCCCGCCGCGCCCGCCGCGATCGCGCCCAGGATCTCGGCATCCCGATCGAAGGTCGTCAGCATGACCACGGCCGGGGCGGGGTCGAGCGCACGCAGCGCGGTGGTGGTCCCGATACCGTCCATGCCCTCGCCGAGGCGCAGGTCGCACAGCACCACGTCGGGGTGCAGGCCGCCGGCGAGGGTGACGGCCTCCTCGCCGGTGGCTGCTTCGCCGACGACGCGCACGGCGTCCGCCGCATCGAGGACGGCGCGCAGGCCGCTGCGCACGACGGGGTGATCGTCGACGAGGAGGACAGTCGTGGTCATGGCGTCTCCGGTGAGGTCGGTCCGAGCGGCGGGGAGGACGGCTGCGTGGCGCGGCGATCGGTGCGCACCGGGAGGAACGCGGAGACCGCGGTGCCCTCGCCTGGGGTGCTCTCGATGTCGAGTCCTCCGCCCAGCTCCCGCAGTCGGGTGCGCATGAACCGCAGGCCGTAGCTGGAGGAGGCATCGGCGGTCTGCTCCCAGACGGTGGGATCGAACCCGCGGCCGTCGTCGATGATGTCGAGCCGCACCGCGTCGTCGGCGTCGATGAGGCTCATCACGACGCGGTGGGCGCCCGCGTGCAGGCGCACGTTCGCGAGGGCCGACTGCGCGGTGCGCAGAAGCGCGACCTCGACATCGGTCGTCAGCGTCGGCACGGTGTCGTCCGCGCGCAGCTCGATCCGCATCCCGGTCTCCTCCCCGAACCGGTCGACGATGCGTCGCAGCGCCACGGTCAGGGCATCGTCCTCGAGCTCGGCGGGGGCGAGCGCGGCGACGATCCGGCGTACGTCGCCGAGGCTGTCGCCGGCGAGCGCCTCGACCTGCCCGAGGGCGCGTGCGGCGTCGGGATCCGGAGTCCGACCCGCGCCGGCGTGGGCGAGGAGCCGGATGGAGGACAGCGCCTGCGCGACGGTGTCGTGGATGTCGCGCGAGATACGGGTGCGCTCGGCGAGGGCGCCGGAGTGACGCTGGGCGAGCGCGAGCTCGTCCTGCAGATCGGCGGCCTCGGCCTGGGCGCGGGTCAGTGACATGACGAGACGTTCGCGTTCGGCGGCATCGCGGAGCAGCTGCAGATACCCGCGAGAGATGCAGAACGCGAAGACGCCGCCGATCAGCGGACCCAGGACGTTCGCATACGTCGTCGTGCCGTGGTGCACGATCGGGGCGCCGATCGCGATGACGAGGACGAACGCGGAGTACGTCAGCCCCCAACCGAGCGGCAGGAGGTGCCCCGCCAGGAGCCAGAGCAGGAATGCGATCCAGATAAACTCGGCCGATACCGCCACGGCGGCGATCCAGACCACGGCGAAGCCGACCAGCCACCACACGGCGAGCCGCCGGGATCGGGACCGCCACGGCAGCACCGTGCCGGCGGTGTGCCACGCCAGGAGGGCGACCCCGACGATGACCGCCGCCTGCCACGGCACGCCGCCGCCGATGGACCGGATCACGCCGATCGAGGTCAGCGCGACCGCCATGACGTGCTGTCCGACCTCCATCGCCCGTACGGTCCGCCCGGCGACGGCCGCCTCGGGCGGATCAGTGCGCGCGAGCGGCATCCGTACGAGACTCATGCGACGATTCTGCCCCGAGCGCGGCGAACGAGCCCGGCCACCAGATGCGATCGCCGACGAGGGCGAAGATCGCGGGCACCACCACGGTGCGCACGACGAGGGTGTCGACGAGTACGCCGACTCCGACAATCAGGCCGAGCTGGCCGAGGGTCACCAGCGGCAGGACGCCGAGTGCGGCGAACACGGCGGCGAGCACGATCCCCGCGCTGGTGATGACGCTGCCGGTGCGCGCGACGGCCTCGACCATGCCAACACGGGTGCCCCACCGCACGGCTTCGCGCCGTGCGCGATGCACCAGGAAGATCGTGTAGTCGATGCCGAGCGCGACGAGGAAAAGGAACGCGAGAATGGGAACCTGCAGATCGAGCGCCGGCTGGTCGAACAGCACTCGGCTGAGCCATGCGCCCGCCCCGATCGCGGCGATCGCGCTGGTGAGGTTCACCAGCAGCAGAACGGTCGGCGCCACCAGCGACCTCAACAGGACCAGCAGCACCCCGAAGCTGACGGCGAGCACCAGCGGTGCGACCACCAGCAGATCGTGTTCGGTGCCCGCGCGCGCATCCAGCTCGATCGCGACCGCGCCGCCCACCACGGCATCCGCATCCGCGATCGGGTGAACGGCGTCGCGCAGTTCGGTGATCTGGGCGAGACTCTGCGGCGTGCCGGGGGAGTACTCGCTGGTGACCATCACGGTCGTCAGCGTGCCGTCGTCGGTCTGCGCGACGGGGTGGGCGCGAACGACGCCCTCGACCTCTGTCGCCGCGGTCACCACGTCGGTGGCGGCGTCCGTGTCGGTGACGATCCAGATCGGCTGCGCTTCGCCGGGCGGGAAGTGAGCCGACAGCGTCTCCAGCCCGGCCGCCGACTCCGACGGCACGCGGAACTTCTCGAGCTGATCGAGACCGACCGACGTGCCGAGCAGCCCCCCGGCCATCACCGCGAGCAGTGCCAGCCCGGCCGCCAGACCGACCGCGGGGCGCCGGTCCACGCCGGCGGCGATCGCGCGCCAGGCGCCGCCTTGCGGGCGGCCTTCGCCGGGGCGCGGCACGAACGGCCAGAAGACCCGCCGCCCGCACACGGCCAGCAGCGGCGGCAGCACGAACAGCACCGCGACCAGCGCGAGCAGCAGGCCGATCGCCGCCGGGACCCCGAGCCCCCGCGTCATCGGGATCGTCGCGAACAGCAGTGTGAGCAGCGCGAGGACGACGGTGACGTTCGAGGCGAGGATGGCCGGCGCGGTCGCCCGCCATGCCGTGCTCAGCGCCGCCCGGTCGTCGTCGGTGCGCCGCAGCTCCTCGCGGTACCGGGAGATGAGCAGCAGGGCGTAGTTCGTCCCCGCGCCGAACACCAGCACGCTCACGATGCCGGCGTCGAACTCGAGGCCCCACATCGTTCCCGCTGCCGCGGTGACCCGGCCCGCGAGGCCGTCCGCGACGGCGACGACGACCAGCGGGATGAGCCAGAGCACCGGTGAGCGGTAGGTGACGATCAGCAGGATCGCCACGATCAGGATCGTCACCAGCAGCAGCGTGAGATCCGCGCCCTCGAACGCCGCCGCCACGTCGGCGGCGAACGCCGGGCCGCCGGTGACCTGCAGTACGAGCCCGTCCGGCGCGTTCGCGGCGATCTCTTCGCGCAGCTGTGCGATGACCTCCGCCGTCTCGGAGTTGTCCGAGCCGACGGTGATCGGCGTGACGATGACGGCGGCCCGGCCGTCCTCGCTGACCAGCGGTTCGGCGACCTCTGCGCCGGTCTGCGCGGCGAGCGTCGGACGCAGGTCCTGCAGGGCGTCGACGTCGGCGTCGGAGAGCTCGGCGGAGTCCTGGCGACCGGCGACCACGATGACCGACTGACGGTCGGCATCAGGGAACTGAGCCATAAGCTCGCTTGCCTGCGTCGACTCCGATGCCGCGGGGGCCTGTCCGGTGCGCGCGGGCGCTTCACTGCCGCTGAAGATGCCGAAGAGCACGGTGATGCCGAGCACGGCGAGACCAAGTGTGATCCACGCGCCCGTGCGTGAGGTCAGTCGGTCGGAAAGGGGTGCGCGTGTCGAGGGATCTGCCATGCCTCCACTCCACCAAGCGGCACGCCTTGGCACATCGCGGAAGAGAGGGAGATGGTTCTCCATCGAAAGGTGGAGGCAGCGGCGCGGTCCTCGGCGCGATGTTTTTTCACAACGCCCGTTGGATAAACTCGAAGCCGGCACATCGTGAGAGAGGGGCCCGGATGCCTGAGACGACGACCACTGTCGACCTGACCGCGCTGACCGACGAGCTGCTGGCGACGGCGGCTGCTGCGGAGAACGGTCGGGCCACGCGCGTGTTCCGTGCGGTGCCGGGCGGTTCGCTGTCCCAGGTGCTGCTCGTGCTGCGGTCCGGACGGGAGCTGTCCGAGCACTCCAACCCCGGCGAGGCGCTGCTGCATGTGCTGCGCGGTCGGGTGCGGCTCACGGCCGGCGAAGAGACCTGGGACCTCGGCGCATCCGAACACCTCGCGATCCCGCCGCAGCGCCACAGCCTGGTGGCGCTGGAAGATGCGGCGGTGCTGCTCACGGTCGTGAAGGCGCGGGGCTGATGTCCGCCGCCGTTCCCGCTGCGCCGTCCGCGCCCGGGGCGCCCGGAGCGACCGGAGCGGTCGCGGGGGCCATCTCGGGCTGGTGGGTGACCTGCGGAGCGGTGTTCGTGATCCTCGGCGGACTCGTCGCGGCGGTGACCGGGCCGCTGGCGCTTCCACGGGGAAGCTGGCTGGCCGCCTACCTGGTGCTCGTGTGCGGGGTCCCGCAGTACCTGATCGGGCGCGGGACCCTGCGCCCCGGTGTGCTCCGTGCGGGGTGGCCGTCGCTCGTGGCCTGGAATGCCGGGAACGCCGCCGTGATCGTCGGCACGCTGCTGACCGCGCCGTACGTGGTCGACGTCGGCGGAGTGCTCCTGCTGCTCGTACTGGTCGCCCTGCTGGTCTCGTTGCTGCGGCGCCGCCCGGCAGTAGGTGAACGCCGCGCCGCGGGCGTGCGGCGGTGGCTGCTCATCGGATTCCTGCTCGCGCTGACCGTCAGCATCCCGATCGGGCTCGTGCTCGCACATCTGCGTGCGGGGTGACGTGTCATGCCAAGCACGCCGCCGGACGACGGCCACGGCACCCGCGAGTCGGTGCTCCGCGAGCTGCAGCGCAGCGACGTCGAGCTCACGGTGGCGCAGATCGCGTCGCAGCTGGGCGTCCATCCGAACACGGTGCGCTTCCACCTCGACGCGTTGACGGCACGCGGACTCGTCCAGCGTGTGGCGGCCGCACCGGACGGTCCCGGACGCCCGGCCGTTCGGGTGAAGGCGATCGCGGGCATGGACCCGGACGGTCCGCGACGCTACCGGGCCCTCGCCGAGGCGCTCGTCGACACGCTCTCGGATGCCGCCGACGGCGCCGAGCTCGCGCGGCGGGCGGGCGGGCGGTGGGCGCAGCGCCTGCTCGACGAGCATCCGCCGCCGACGGACGCCGATCCGGAGTCGGTGCTGATGCGGATGCTCGAGACCGGCGGCTTCACTCCGGAGTCGAACGGGCGCGACGCGATCTGGCTGCGCAACTGTCCGTTCCTCGAGCTCGTCGGTTCGACCGCGGACCTCGTCTGCGGAGTCCACCTGGGTCTCATGCGCGGCACTCTCGACGCACTCGATGCGGATCGCGACGTCGACAGGCTGGAGCCGTTCGTGGAACCGGGGCTGTGCGTCGCACATCTCACGGAGCGGCGGGAATACCGGCAGGCCCGTGCCAGTTCGAGCCTTCCGTGAGCGAATCTCCGGTGAACCCCATCAAGGTCGATGTCTGGTCCGATGTGCAGTGCCCGTGGTGCTACATCGGCAAGAGACGGTTCGAGAGTGCGGTGGATGCCTCGGGCATCCCCGTCGAAGTCGAGTTCCGCTCGTTCGAGCTGGCGCCCGACACCCCCGTCGACTACGAGGGGACGCCGGTCGAGTATCTCGCCGACCGAAAGGGCGTCTCGCCCGAGCAGGCACGTCAGATGGTGGACAGGGTCACGCAGCTCGCCGCCGGTGAGGGACTCGCCTACGACTACGACCACATCCACCAGACAAACACGGTCAAGGCGCACGAGCTGCTGCACTACGCCAAGGAGCACGGTCGCCAGGGCGAGATGAAGGAGGCGCTGCTGCGGGCGTACTTCGTCGACGGCGGCCATGTCGGGCGGGTCGACGACCTGGCGGATCTCGCGGCGTCGCTCGGCTTCGACCGGGCCGACGTCGTCCGCGCGCTGGAGTCGGGGCAGTACACCGCGGCGGTGAAGGAGGATGTGGCTCAGGCGGCCGCGTACGGCATCCACGGCGTGCCGTTCTTCGTGTTCGACGGGAAGTACGGCGTCTCGGGCGCGCAGGAATCGAACGTCTTCGCCCAGGTGCTCGCCCAGGTGGCCGCCGAGCGGGTGGACGCATGACACCGCCGTCGGACGCGACCGGACCGTTCACGATGGTCGGCGGCGCGGGCATGGCCTGCGAGGACGACACGTGCGCGCTTCCCGCAACGGCCGAGTCGTCGCCGAGCGGGTCCGAAGGCGCCTGAGTCGCGACCTGGGCGCGGCTCGGGATCAGGCCGCGGGCAGAATGTTCGCGAGGTGCAGGATCGGGAAGATGATCGCGGGCGAGGACATCATGACGTTCACGATCCAGTGGGCGATGACCACGGGGAAGAGGCGTCCCTGTGCACGCACGATGATCGCGGCGCACAGACCCCACACCGTGAACGCGAGGAAGTACACGAGCATGCCCGGCACGGTGGCGGCGAACAGGACATGCTGGGCGCCGAACACGAGCGACGTCGCGATGATCGCTGCCGCCGCGCCCCGCCGTGCAGCGATCCCGTCCAAGGCGTACCCGCGGAAGACGAGTTCCTCGGTCGGCGCGTTGATCAGCATGAACGGCACGACCGCCACAAGGGACACCACGAGCAACGCGACCGGATCCATGGGCACCGCAGACGCCGGATCGAAGAAGATCGTCGCGAACGCGGCCGGAGCCTCGCCGCCGTAGAGCACAAACACGCTTCCCGCCACCACGGCGGCGAACGGGACGTTCAGCACGACGAGCCACAGCAATCCCCAGAACACGTCTCGCCAGATTCGCCCTCGCTGAATGCCGAGCGCAACGCGCAGCGAGACGCCCCGATCACGGTAGAACCTGCGCACGAGCACCAGGCTGAGCACATTCACGGGCAGAAGTCCCAGAGTCGCCCACATCGTGCTCGGCGGGAAGGACTCGACCCCGGTCGCAGCTCGGACGACGAGCCATATGACGACCGTCACAGCCAGGACGGATCCGAGGCGCACCGCCAGCAGAAGCCACGCGCGCCGGGCAGAGGGGAGCACGGGCGCCGTCTCGCTCATCAGAGGTCAGACCCTTCGTCGCACGTCACGTGCGAAGACCCCTGGCCGGGATGGAATCCCAGATCAGGGGCCTTGCATGTCGTGTGCGCGAGGGGGGACTTGAACCCCCACGCCCTAATACGGGCACTAGCACCTCAAGCTAGCGCGTCTACCTATTCCGCCACCCGCGCAGGTGGTGTGTCGGTCTCTCAACCGAAGATCGACCCTACCACGTTCTGAGAGTGCGTCACGAATCCCCGCGTGGCGAGAGCCGGTCCTCGCGCGGGGTAGGTTTGTCGGCATGCCCGACCCCCAGGCATCCGCCGTCGACGACCTGCCCGAGGTCGCCCGCATCGCCCGCGACCTCATCCGCTTCGACACCACGAACCACGGCGGCGGACGCGCCGCGGGGGAGCGTGAGGCGGCGGAGTACGTCGGCGCGTACCTCGAGTCGCTCGGGCTCACGCCGCAGTTCTACGAGCCGATTCCGCGGCGCACCAATGTCATGGCCCGCGTGCCGGGGCGTGATCGCGACCGGCCCGCACTCGTGCTGCACGGTCATCTCGACGTCGTGCCCGCCATCGCCGAGGACTGGTCGGTGGACCCGTTCGCCGGCGAGGTGCGCAACGGCATGCTGTGGGGACGCGGCGCGGTCGACATGAAGGACATGGACGCCATGATCCTCACGTCGGTCGCCGACCTGCTGCGCGCCGGCGAGCAGCCCGAGCGCGATCTCGTGCTGACGTTCTTCGCCGATGAGGAGGACGGCGGCGGCGAGGGTTCGGCGCTCGTGGTGCGCGACCACCCGGAGTGGTTCGCCGGCGCCACCGAGGCGATCAGCGAGGTCGGCGGCTACTCGATCGCGGTCGGCGGTCGGCGTGCCTACCTGCTGCAGG
>JAUHVN010000101.1 GCA_030425055.1 Actinomycetes bacterium
GCCGGATCGGCCGAGCCGTCGTCAGATGCATGCGGATTCGCGTCGAAGCTGCGCCCCTCCCAGGGCACACCGGCGGAATCGCCGTGCGAGGTCACCGCCCGGCCACGTCCAGGGCCTCGGCGAGGGTGAAGGCGCCCGAATACAGCGCCTTGCCGACGATCGCGCCTTCGACGCCGAGGTGCACGAGTTCACGCAGCGCCGCGATGTCGTCGAGGCTCGACACGCCGCCCGAGGCGACGACCGGCTTCGGCGTGCGCGAGGTCACCTCGCGCAGCAGGTCGATGTTGGGACCGCGCAGTGTGCCGTCCTTCGTGACGTCGGTCACGACGTAGCGGCTGCATCCCGCGGCTTCGAGGCGGTCGAGCACCGTCCACAGATCGCCGCCCTCGCGTGTCCAGCCGCGCGCCGCGAGCGTCGTGCCCCGCACGTCGAGACCGACGGCGACCGATTCGCCGTAGCGGCCGATGACGTCGGCGGCCCACTCGGGGTTCTCGAGCGCCGCAGTGCCCAGGTTCACGCGCGCCGCACCGCTGTCGAGGGCGGCCTCGAGCGAGCGGTCGTCGCGGATGCCGCCCGACAGCTCGATCTGCACGCCCCGCGCCTGGTTGATGACCTTGCGCAGGATCTTGGTGTTGCTGCCCCGGCCGAACGCGGCGTCGAGGTCGACGAGGTGGATCCAGGTCGCCCCTTGACGGACCCACTCGAGGGCCGCGTCGACGGGGTCGCCGTAGCTCGTCTCGCTGCCGGCCTCGCCCTGGGTGAGGCGGACGGCCTTGCCCCCGGCGACATCGACGGCGGGAAGCAGGATCAGCTCCGGGCTGGACGCGAAATCGTTCATGGCTCCTGACGCGGGGTTCGGGCGGTGTCTGGGTGCCCCCGCGGACGGCACGAGTTCAGAGAGTAGCCCTGCCGAGCCCGCCGATCCAATTGGAGAGCAGACGGATGCCTGCCTCCCCCGACTTCTCGGGGTGGAACTGGGTCGCCGAGAGCGGCCCGTTCTCGACGGCGGCGAGGAACGGCTCACCGTACGTGCACCACGTCAGGGCGGGCTGCGGGAACGGCGGCTGCACGTCGAGGTGCCACGAGCGGGCGGCGAACGAGTGGACGAAGTAGAAGCGCTCGTCCTCGATCCCGCGGAACAGGACCGAGCCCTCCCCCGGCTCCAGCGTGTTCCAGCCCATGTGCGGAAGCACCGGCGCGTCGAGCTCGGTCACGGCGCCCGGCCACTCGCCGAGCCCCTCGGTGTCGACCCCACGCTCGACGCCGTGCTCGAACAGCACCTGCATCCCGACGCAGATGCCCAGCACGGGGCGGCCGCCGGCCAGCCGACGGTCGATGAGCTCGTCGCCGCGCGTCGCCCGCAGCGCGTCGGCCACGGCCCGGAAGGCGCCGACGCCCGGCACCACGAGACCATCGGCCTCGAGGACGAGCGCACGATCCGAGGTCAGGCGGGCATCCGCACCCGCCGCGTCGAGCGCCTTGACGGCCGAGTGGACGTTGCCCGACCCGTAGTCGAGGACCGCGACGAGCGGCCTGGAGCTCACAGAGCGCCCTTCGTGCTGGGCACGCCGTCGACGAGCGGGTCGAGCGCCTTGGCCTGCCGGAACGCCCGCGCGAACGCCTTGTACTCCGACTCGGCGATGTGGTGCGGGTCTCGTCCTGAGATGACGCGCACGTGCACCGTCATGGCGGCGTGGAACGCGATCGCCTCGAAGGTGTGCCGCACCAGCGAGCCGGTGAAGTGCCCGCCGATGAGGTGGTGTTCGAAACCGGCGGGCTCGCCGGTGTGCACCAGGAACGGGCGACCGCTGAGGTCCACGACCGCCTGCGAGAGCGCCTCGTCGAGCGGCACGAGCGCGTCGCCGTAGCGCGAGATGCCCGACTTGTCGCCGAGTGCCTCGCCGATCGCCTGACCGAGCACGATCGAGACGTCCTCGACGGTGTGGTGGGCGTCGATGTCGGTGTCGCCCGACGCGCGCACCGTCAGATCGGTGAGCGAGTGCTTCGCGAAGGCCGTGAGCATGTGGTCGAAGAAGGGCACCGTGGTGTCGATGCGGCTTCGTCCCGTGCCGTCGAGATCGAGCTCGAGCTCGACGGTCGACTCGCTCGTGGCGCGGCGCAGCGCGGCCGTGCGGTGGGTGCTCATGCCGCCGAGTCTATCGACGCGAGGGCGTCGAGGAACGCGGTCGACTCGGCCCCGGTGCCCGCGGTCACACGCAGGTGGTGCGGGATGCCGACGTCGCGGATCAGGATGCCGCGGTCGTACAGCGCCTGCCACGTCGCGCGCGGCTCGTCGACACCGCCGAACAGGACGAAGTTCGTCCAGGACTCGTACGGCTCGTAGCCGAGGGCATCGAGTGTCGCCGAGATGCGCTCGCGCTGCTCGACGATGTCGCCGACCATCCGCAGCATCGTGTCGGCGTGGCCGAGGGCCGCGGTCGCCGCGGCCTGCGTGAGCGCGCTCAGGTGATACGGCAGGCGCACGAGACGCAGCGCATCGATGAGCGCGGGGTCGGCGGCGAGGTAGCCGACGCGCGCGCCGGCGAACGCGAACGCCTTGCTCATGGTGCGCGAGACGACCATGCGCTCGCGGCCCGGCAGCAGCGTCAGCGCCGACGGCGTGTCGCGCGGAGCGAACTCCTGGTAGGCCTCGTCGACGACGACCACACCGTCGGTCGCGTCGTACACCGCAGCGATCGTCTCGAGGTCGAGCGGCGTGCCGGTCGGGTTGTTCGGCGCGCACAGGAAGACGACGTCGGGCGCGGCGTCGGCGACCTGGGATGCCGCGTCGTCGGGCATGACCGAGAAGTCGGGCTCGCGTCGACCCGCCACCCACTCGGCCCCGGTCCCCCGAGCGAGCAGCGGGTACATCGAGTACGTCGGGGCGAAGCCGAACGCGGTGCGTCCGGGCCCCGCGAAGGCCTGCAGCACGTGCTGCAGCACCTCGTTGGATCCGTTGGCCGCCCAGATGCCGTCTCGGTCGAGTCCGTGACCGAGATACTCGGCGAAGGCCTCGCGCAGCGCGGTGAACTCACGGTCGGGATAGCGGTTCACGCCGCCCAGCGCCCGTGCGACGGCTCCGAGGATGTCGTCGGCGACCTCGTCGGGCACCGGATGCGTGTTCTCGTTGACGTTGAGCGCGACCGGCAGCGGAGCCTGGGGCGCGCCGTACGGCGTCTGCCCGCGCAGGTCATCGCGGATCGGAAGGTCTTCGAGTCGAGCGTTCACCGCTCCATGCTAGGGCGCGCGGGTCAGCGGTCGGCTGCGTACTCGGCGGGGATGGCGAGCGTCTGGCCCGCCTGGAGCGCCGCGCCGTCGAGGGCGTTGAGCCGGGAGATGGCGTAGACCACGTCGCGCGGGTCGGCACCGGGGGCGACCTCTTCGGCGATCGACCACAGCGAGTCGCCGTACGAGACGGTCACGGTCTCGAACGATGCGACGGGCGCGCCGTCGTCGGAGCCGGCGATCGCGACGCCGCCGCCGATGATCGCGAACGAGAGCGCGGCCGCAGCAGGCAGTGCCGCGACGGCCGCCAGCACGCGGCGCCCGCGCACGGTGAGGCGCAGTCGGGTGGTGCGGATCGCCGGACGGGCGGGAAGCGCGATCGCGGTCATGTCTCCTCCTTCTGCGGTGAGAGCTTCGCATCCGGCACTCGGCCGGGAGGGCCGGATGCGAAGCTCTTTTCCGAAGCTATCTTCGATATAGTCGATCTGTCAACCTCGAATCGGGGTCTCGATGTTCGGAACACGACACGCGCGCGCTTCGCTCATGTCAGGCCGACCATCGGATACCGTTTCGATGGGAACACCACATCACGCACCTCCGACATTCGAAGACCACTGCACCCGTCGACGGTGACGGGCGGCGAGACGGGAGCACGACATGAACGACGCGATCGGGCGCGAGAAGCCGCAGACGCGGCGCCGTCGCAGCCTCAGCGACAAGCAGCTGGCGATCCTCGAAGTCATCCAGCGATCCATCGCGCGCCACGGCTATCCGCCGAGCATGCGCGAGATCGGCGACGCGGTCGGACTCAAGTCCCTGTCGAGCGTCACCCACCAGCTCAACCAGCTCGAACTGAGCGGCTATCTGCGGCGCGACGCCGGCAAGACGCGCGCGATGGAAGTGCTCATCGACCTGCCGGGCACGGCCGCCGAGAACCCGGCCGACACCGCGCCCGCGGTCGGCGACGCTGCGCTGGTGCCGCTCGTGGGCCGCATCGCCGCCGGCGTGCCGATCACAGCCGACGAGCAGATCGACGAGATCTTCCCGCTCCCCCGGCAGCTCGTCGGCAAGGGCGATCTGTTCATGCTCAAGGTCGTCGGCGACTCGATGATCGATGCGGCGATCTGCGACGGCGACTGGGTCGTCGTGCGCGTGCAGTCCGACGCCGTCAACGGCGACATCGTCGCGGCGATGCTCGACGGCGAGGCCACCGTGAAGGCGTTCCGTCAGCGCGACGGCCACACGTGGCTGCTCCCCCGCAACTCGGCGTTCGAGCCGATCCTCGGCGACGAGGCCGTCGTGCTCGGCAAGGTCGTCGCCGTGCTGCGCGCGGTCTGATCCGCAGCGATTCCCCGCTGGGCGGCGCTCCTCCGCCAGAATGGCCGCATGGCCAACTCCTCGCAATCCTCCGACACCGTCGACCTCGCCGCCCGCATCCGCGAGCTCGAGGCCGAGAACGAGCGGCTGCGTGCCGCTGCCGACAGCGTCGAACCGCCGACGGCGGAGGCGCCCGCACGTGAGCGCCGGCCCGGCCTGTGGCGGGCGATCCTCTCGGCCGTGTGCATCGTGCTCGCCGGCATCCTCGTGCCGCTGTCGGTCGTGGGCGCGTGGGCGCGCACCGAACTGGTGAGCGAAGAGGCGTTCGTGCAGACGTTCGCCCCGCTGGCCGACGACCCCGACGTGCAGCAGCTGGTCATCGATCAGACGACCGCAGCGATCTACGCGTCGGTCGACATCGAGGGCATCACGAACGACGTGTTCGACGGCATCGCGGGGCTCGACCTGCCGCCGTCGGCGATCACGGCGCTGAACCTGCTGCGGGCGCCGGCCGTGTCGGGCGTCCAGAGCCTCATCGACACCTCGGTGACGCGCGTCGTCGAGTCCGACGCCTTCGCGGCCGTGTGGCAGCGTGCTCTGATCGCCAGCCACCGGGCGCTCGTGGCGACCGCGACGGGCAACGAGGGCGGCGCCGTCACCATCGACGGTTCCGGTGCCGTCGGCATCGAGCTCGGCCCGATCGTCGACGAGCTCAAGGACCGGCTCGTCGACCAGGGCTTCGGCTTCGCATCCGCGATCCCGACGATCAACACGACGATCATCGTCGCGCAGTCGGACGCGCTGGTGGTCGTGGGCACGGTCTACGGGCTCGCCGTCACCGTCGGCTGGTGGCTGCCCGTGATCGCCGTCGCACTCGCGATCGCCGGCATCCTCATCGCCCGTCGCCGTTCGACCGCCTCGATGGGCGTCGGAATCGCGCTCGCACTCGGGTCGGGGGCGCTGGCCATCGCCCTCACCGCAGCGGGCGCGGTGCTGGGCCTGAACGCGGGCAACCTGGGCATCCCCTCGCGCACGCTCGACACGATCTTCTTCACCGTGGTCGGCGCCATGCGCGACACCGCCGTCGTGCTGATGTTCCTCGGCATCGTCATCGCGGTGGCGGGGTGGCTGGCGGGCAGATGGTCGTCGGCCGCGCGCGTGCGCGGCTTCGCCGCCTCGCTGTCGGGCGGAGCGCGCACGGCGCTGCGCCGACGCGGGCTCGACACCGGCGCCTTCGGCGACTGGCTGCACCGGCAGCGTGTGCTGGTGCGGATCGTCATCCTCGTCGTCGCGATCCTGTCGCTGTTCCTGCTGCGACCGCTCTCGTTCGGCGACATCATCCTGGTCGTGGTGCTCGCGCTCCTCGTGTGGCTGGTGGCGGTGCTCCTCGAGCGCTCGCCCGAAGACGACCTCGAGGCGGCCGACACCGCCCCCGAGACCGTCATCATCGACGAGGAGGTCGCGGCCGACGAGGCCGAGACCTCCCCCGTCGCCGAGACAGGTCGTAGCGTGAAGGCGTGACGACGCTTCCGTACGGTTCCTGGCCCTCTCCGCTGAGCGCCGAGGAGGTGACGGCGTCCGCTCCGCGTGTGGACGGCGCGCGCTTCGTCGGCGACGACATCTGGTGGGCAATGACCGTGCCCGCCGAGGCGGGGCGCACCGGCGTGTTCCGCCGCGGCGCCGACGGCACGGCATCCGTCCTCCTCCCCGCCCCGTGGAGCGCGCGCTCGCGCGTGCACGAGTACGGCGGCGGGTCGTGGACGGCCGACGACGCGGGGCGGCTGCTGTTCGTCGAGAAGGCCGATCAGCGGGTGTGGATGCTCGAACCGGGCGCCGAGGAGCCGGAACCTCTCACCCCGCCCGAGACCACCATGCGGTTCGGCGGCCTGCTGTTCGCGTCCGGCCGCCTGCTCGCCGTGCGCGAGGATCACCGGCGGGCTCCGGTGCCGGTGCGCGACATCGTCGAGATCCCGCTCGACGGCCGGGCGGCCTGGAGTGCGGACGCGCTCGTCTCGGTCGTCGACGACAGCGATTTCCTCGCGCAGCCGGCGCTGTCCGCCGACGGCTCGCATCTCGCGTGGATCGCGTGGGACCACCCCGCGATGCCGTGGGATGAGACCGAGCTGCGCGTGGGTCGCCTCGAGGACGGCGTCGTCGTGCAGTGGACCGCCGTCGCGGGCGGACGGAGCGCGCCGCTGCAGCCGACGTGGGTCGGCGACGATGACCTGCTGTACTGCGACGACCCGGACGGACGGTGGAACCTGTGGCGCCTGCGGCTCACGGCCGACCTGCGCCACGAGCCCGTCGCCGAAGCGGATGCCGACACCGGCGGACCGCTGTGGGTGCTGGGACTGCGCTGGTACGGGGTGCTCGACGACGGGCGCATCGTCGCGGTGCGCACGCACGGGCGCGACCGCGTCGTCGTGATCGATCCGGCCACGGGCGACGAGACCGAGCTCGATCTCGGGATCATCGCCGGCGCCTCGATCGAGGACGTCCGTGGCACGCGCGTCCTCGTCGCCGGTGCCACGCCTCACGCCCCCGGGCTGTGGGTGGTCGATGTGGATCGCCCCGCCGACGCCGAGCTCGTGCACGGCGGCACGCCGTCGTGGGAGCCGGAGTTCACCCCCATCGCGCGCGAGGTGACCGTGCCGGGTCCGCACGGACCCGTGCACGCCTTCGACTTCCCGCCGACCAACCCGGTCTTCTCGGGCCCGGCCGATGAGAAGCCGCCGTACATCGTGCTCGTCCACGGCGGGCCGACGAGCCACGTCGGCGGGGCAGCATCCGGCAAGATCGCGTACTTCACCAGTCGCGGCATCGGCGTGCTCGACGTGAACTACGGCGGCTCGACGGGCTACGGCCGCGCGTACCGTGAGCGACTGCGTGGAATGTGGGGCGTCGTCGACGTCGACGACGTCGCCGCGGTGGCCCGCGGGCATGAGGGCGCGGATCCGGCGCGCATCGCGATCGACGGCGGCTCGGCGGGCGGGTGGACGGTGCTGTGCGCCATCGCCCGGACGGATGCCTTCTCGGCCGGGGTGTCGCGCTACGGCGTCGGCGATGCGCGCACCCTGGCGACCGACACCCATGACTTCGAGGCGCGTTACCTCGACGGGCTGATCGGCCCGCTGCCCGACGCCGAGGCGCTGTACATCGAGCGCTCTCCGCTCACCCACGCCGATGGCTTCGATGTGCCGATGCTGCTGCTGCAGGGCGCGGAGGACGCCGTCGTGCCGCCGTCGCAGGCCGAGGCGATCCGGGATGCGCTCGCCTCGCGCGGCGTGCCGCACGCGTACGTGCTGTACCCGGGCGAGGGCCACGGCTTCCGCCGTGCCGAGACCGTCGTCGACGCCCTCGAGAGCGAGCTGTCGTTCCTGGGTGCCGTGTTCGGCTTCAGCCCGTCCGGCATCCCTCCGCTGGAGCTGTCGAACCCCTGACCTCGACGACGACGTTCGACCGCGCCGAAACGCGGGTCACCGGGCGTCGCACCCGCACTTCGCCGCGGTCGAACCGCAGGGGCCACGGGGTCAGCGGGCGAACGGCGCCAGCCGTGCGGCGAGGTGCTCGTTCACGCGGGCGTGCACGGCGGTGCCGTCGGCCTCATGGACCTGCGACAGCAGCATCCCCTGCTCGTGGATCGCCGAGATCAGCTCACCGCGGTCGTACGGCACGAGGGCGTGCACCTCGACCGCCGGCAGCGGCAGCGCGTCTTCGACGGCCGCCCGAAGCTCGGCGATGCCCTCGCCGGTGCGCGACGAGACGAAGTGCGCCGACGGCTCGAGACCGCGCAGCAGCAGGCGGGTGTCGTCGTCGACGAGATCGGCCTTGTTGAAGACGACCAGCTCGCGCGTGTCGCGGGCTCCGACCTCGCCGATGACGTCGCGCACGGTCGACAGCTGCGCCGCCGGGTCGGGATGCGACGCATCCACGACGTGCACGATGACGTCCGAGTCGCCGACCTCTTCGAGCGTCGACCGGAAGGCCTCGACGAGCTGATGCGGCAGGTTGCGCACGAAGCCGACCGTGTCGGTGAGGGTGTAGACCCGGCCGTCGGTGGTCTCGCTGCGCCGCACGGTGGCGTCGAGCGTCGCGAACAGCGCGTTCTCGACGAGCACACCGGCGCTCGTGAGCCGGTTCAGCAGGCTGGACTTGCCGGCGTTGGTGTACCCGGCGATCGCGACCGACGGGATCGTGTTGCGGCGCCGTTCGGCTCGCTTGGCCTCGCGCGCGGGCTCGAAGTCGCGGATCTGCCGGCGCAGCTGCGCCATGCGCGTGCGGATGCGACGACGGTCCAGCTCGATCTTGGTCTCACCGGGTCCGCGCGAGCCCATGCCCGCTCCCCCGGCGCCGACCTGACCACCGGCCTGGC
>JAUHVN010000550.1 GCA_030425055.1 Actinomycetes bacterium
GTGTACGACGACCGCTTCGACGACTATTGGGGCTACCTCGAGCCGCGCCTGCTCGAAGCCTGGCGGCTGCTTGCCGACGACGGCACGCTCTACCTGCACCTCGACTACCGCGAGGCCCACTACGCGAAGGTGCTGCTCGACGCGCTCTTCGGCCGGGACCGCTTCCTCAACGAGCTGATCTGGGCCTACGACTACGGCGCCAAGACGCGGCGGCGCTGGCCCACCAAGCACGACACGATCCTCGTCTACGTGAAAGACCCCGACCGGTACTGGTTCGACTCCGAGGCGGTCGACCGCGAGCCCTACATGGCGCCGGGCCTGGTCACTCCCGAGAAGGCGGCGCGCGGCAAGCTGCCGACGGACGTGTGGTGGCACACGATCGTGCCGACGACGGGGCGTGAGAAGACCGGCTATCCGACCCAGAAGCCCGAGGGCGTGCTGCGCCGCATCGTGCAGGCATCCAGTCGCCCCGGCGACCGCGTGCTCGATCTGTTCGCCGGCAGCGGCACGACCGGCGCGGTCGCGTCGGCACTCGGCCGCGATGCGGTGCTCGTCGATGCGAACCCCGACGCGATCACGATCATGCGTGAGCGGATGCCGCACGCCGAGGTCGTCGTCGCGGACGCGTCGGACGACACCGCGGATGCCGCCGAATCGGAGGCATCCTGACCCCGACCGGCAGGAAAGCGTTCCCCTAGGCTGGAGCCCATGCGTTTCGGAACCTTCATCCCCCAGGGCTGGCGTCACGACCTCGTCGGAATCGAACCCGCCGACCATTGGCGCGTCATGGCCACGCTGGCGCAGCGCGCCGATGAGGGCCCCTGGGAGTCGCTCTGGGTCTACGACCACTTCCACACCGTGCCGGTGCCCTCCGAGGAGGCCACCCACGAGGCGTGGACCCTCATGGCCGCCTTCGCGGCGTCGACGAGCCGCATCCGCCTCGGCCAGATGTGCACGTGCATGGGCTACCGCAACCCGGCCTACCTCGCGAAGGTCGCCGCGACGACCGACGTCATCTCGGGCGGCCGCGTCGAGATGGGCATCGGCGGCGGCTGGTACGAGCACGAGTGGCGCGCCTACGGCTACGGCTTCCCCCGCATCGGCGATCGGCTCGGGATGCTCGACGAAGGCGTGCAGATCATGCGGGATGCCTGGCGCACCGGCACCGCGACCTTCGACGGCGCGCACTACCAGGTCGACGGCGCGATCGTCCGGCCGCTGCCGCTGCAGGAGGGCGGCATTCCGCTGTGGATCGCCGGCGGCGGCGAGAAGGTGACACTCAAGATCGCGGCGAAGTACGCCGACTACGTGAACTGGCCGAGCGAACCCGAGATGTTCTCGCACAAGCGCGAGGTGTTCGAGGGGCATTGCGCGGCGATCGGCCGCGACGCGGGCGAGGTGGTGCGCAGCGCCAACTTCAACACCGTGGTCGGCGAGACCGAGGGCGAGGTCGAAGAGCGCCTCGATCGGATCGAGTCACGGGTGGCGCCGTTCCTGGGCGACGCGACCGAGCGCTAC
>JAUHVN010000102.1 GCA_030425055.1 Actinomycetes bacterium
ACCCGGGGCGATCGCGTCGAGCGCGGTCAGCAGATCGTCGGCCAGGCGATCCCAGCCGTAGGAGCTCTCATCGCGCGAACCGGTCGATCCGCCGTGGCCGCGCGCGTCGAGACGCAGGATGCGGTGATCGCGCAGCGCGCGCCCGAGGTCGAGTCCGAGGTGGGCGTCACGCGTGCGGCTCGACATGAGCCCGTGCAACTGCACGACCAGGGGTCCCGAGTCGCCGATGATCTCGTAGTCCAGTGTCGCGTCGTCGACCTCGAGGGTGGGCACGTCGCTCCCGTCGTCCGAATCCGAAATGAGGTGTCGCACAGGTGAAATACCGGACCCCTAGACTACGTCGCCATGCGCTTGACGAATGTCACCCGGCTGTCGCTCCCGACCGGCAGCCTCTCGAGCCTCCGGGTGCGGATGCGCGTGCGCGCGGATCTCCCCCTGCCGGTGTCGTTCGATCAGCGCCGTCACGTCGAGGTCGGCGACCGCGCAGGATCGTGGATGGCGATCTCGTTCCGCCTGCCCGCCGGCACGTCCCCCGCGGTTCTCGAGGCCGCATGGCTGGCGGTCGTCGAGCGCCACGGCACGCTGCGGACGGTGTTCGTCGAGACCGCCGCGGGCCCCGAACTGTACGAGGCAGAGGTCACGGGCTCGGCGTGGGTGCGGCATCCGCTGCCCGACGGCACGCCGGCGCGCGACGAGGTTCGCGCCGTCTTCGACCGCGAGTGCCGCCCGTACGCCGCGCCGTCGCATCGGGTGTGCCTTCTCGAGCCGGAGGCGGCCGAGGCCGACCGGCGCCCGATCGCGATCATCGGATCCGACCACGCCCACGTCGACATGTGGTCGCTGCTGGTCCTCGCGCGCGACCTGCTGGTGTCCGTAGAGGGCGTGCCGCTGGACGGGCCCGTCGACGCGTTCGCCGTGCACACCGCGCTGCTCGAGGGGATGCCGCCCGCACCCGCCGAGGTGCGCGAGGAATGGGCGCATCTGCTGGCCGAGGAGCCCGCGCTCATGCCGCTGTTCCCCCTGCCGCTCGGCGACCTCTCCGAACCCCGGGCCGAGGTCGTGACCGTGCAGGACGTGCTCGACGCCGATGCGTTCGCACGGCTGAACGACCACGCCGATGCCCAGCGGGTGCGCATCACCTCGCTCGCCATCGGGCTGATGGCCGAAGTGACCGAGCAGCTCGCCGGCACCCGCCTGCGCGCCGTGTTCCCGGTGCACAGCCGGTTCGAGACCCGCTGGCACGGCGCGGTCGGCTGGTTCATCACGAACTCGGTGCTCACGTGCGACGAGCCCGACGCCCACGCCGGCGCCGCGGCCGTCAAGCACGCCCTGCGGCTCGGCTCGTATCCGCTCGCGCCGGTCTTCGAACCGCACGGCGGGATGCCGTCGCCGCCGGGCATGTTCGCGCTGTCGTGGCTCGACACCCGGCGCATCCCCGTCGACCTGCCCGCCGACGCGCACGGGCAGTGGATCTCGGCGGCGATCCGCACCGACGGCGTGATGATCTGGTTCGTCGTCAACGACGACGGACTGCACCTGCGATCGCGGCATCCCGACACCCCTGAGGCCCATGCGAGCGTGGGCAGCTGGGTGGATGCCGTCACGCGGGCGTTCCAGGATGCCGCGAGACGGCCCGTACCCGTGGCGGCGCCGATAGCCTGACCTGGTGGGAAGACGCGGCGACGACGATCGGAGCCGCCTGACCCGCATGCCCTCGCAGGGGGCGATCGTCGCGGTGCTGGCGACGGCGGGGCTGTGCTCGTCGTTCATGTTCACGCTCGTCGTGCCGATCCAGTCCGAGCTGCCGGAGCTGCTGAACGCCTCGCGCGAGGACACCGCGTGGGTCGTCACCGCGACACTGCTCGCCTCGGCGATCTTCACTCCGATCTCGGGGCGGCTGGGCGACCTCTACGGCAAGCGGCGCATCGTGCTCGTGCTGCTGCTGACCCTCGTCGCCGGGTCGGTCATCGCGGCGCTGTCGCCCGGGATCGTCGGCGTCGTGATCGGGCGCGCGCTGCAGGGTGCCGCGATGGGCGTCGTGCCGCTGAGCATCTCGATCCTGCGCGATGTGCTGCATGAGAACCGCGTCGACACCGCGATCGCCCTCATCTCGGCGACCCTCGGCGTCGGCGGCGCGATCGGACTGCCGATCAGCGCGCTGGTGACGCAGTACCTGGAGTGGCACGTGCTGTTCTGGGTCGCTGCGGGGCTCGGCGCGATCGTGTTCGCCCTGGTGCTGTGGATCGTGCCGGTCAGCGTCCTGCGCGCCCCCGGCCGGTTCGATTACGTCGGCGCCGCGGGGCTCGCGGTCGGGCTCCTCGGCATCCTGCTCGCGATCTCGCGCGGCAACGAGTGGGGCTGGACCTCACCCGCGGTGCTGGCGCTGGGACTGGGCGGAATCGTCGTGCTGCTGGTGTGGGGGTGGTACGAGCTGCGCATCGAGGCGCCGCTGCTCGACCTGCGGGTCGCCGCGCGCCGCCCCGTGCTGCTCACCAACATCGCCTCGGTCGCGATGGGCTTCGCGCTGTTCGCGTCGAACGTCATCTATCCGCAGCTGCTCGAGCTGCCGGTGGCGACCGGCGCGGGGCTCGGCCTGTCGCTGCTCGCCGCCAGCCTCATCGTGATGCCGGCGGGCCTCGTGATGATGGTGCTCTCGCCCGTCGCCGGCCGCCTCGCCCACCGCATCGGCCCGCAGCGCCTGCTCGCGCTCGGCGCCGTCGCGCTCATCGTCGCGTACGCGTTCACGCTGCTGTGGTCGAGCGAGGTGTGGCACATCTTCGTGGCGAACCTCTTCGTCGGCGTCGGCATCGGACTCGGCTACGCGGCCATGCCGATGCTGATCATGCGGTCGGTGCCGCAGTCCGAGACCGGCGCGTCGAACGGCCTGAACGCGCTGTTCCGCTCGCTGGGCACCAGCACCGCCGCGGCCGTCATCGGTGCCGTGCTCGCCGCGATGTCCTTCGATCAGGGGGGCGTGCAGATCCCCACACCCGCCGCCTTCCAGGTGTCGTTCGCGCTCGGACTCGCCGCCGCCGCGATCGCGCTGGTGACGGCGCTGTTCATCCCCGCGCGCCCGTCTCCGCAGGAGCGGCATCCGTCACTGCCCGACTGACGCGCCCTGTCGCGCACCCGTCACCCGCGCTAGTTTGAGCGCATGACGGCCGACGAGCGCGACGATTCCCCCGAGCAGGTGCCGGTAGGGCCGCCCGACGGCGCGACCGCCGCGGGAGAGACGACGACGACGGATGCCGCCGAAGCGGCATCCGAGAGCGGCACCGACGCCGCCGGCACGAGCGGCCCGGGCGACACCGACACGCGGTTCTTCGGACAGCCGTGGGCGCTGGCGCACATCTTCGGCGTCGAGATGTGGGAGCGCTTCAGCTTCTACGGCATGCAGGGCATCCTGCTCATCTACATGTACTACTCGGTCGCCGAGGGCGGCCTGGGGATCGACGAGAGCGTCGCCACCGGCATCGTCGGCGCGTACGGCGGATCGGTGTACCTCTCGACGATCCTCGGCGCGTGGATCGCCGACCGGATGCTCGGTTCGGAGCGCGTGCTGTTCATCAGCGCGTGGGTGATCATGGGCGGGCACATCGCCCTCGCCCTGCTGCCGGGGGTGTGGGGACTCGGGGTCGGCCTCATCCTCGTCGCGGTGGGATCGGGCGGCCTCAAGGCCAACGCGACCTCTGTGGTCGGCACGCTCTACCGCCCCGACGACCCCCGCCGCGACGCGGGCTTCTCGCTGTTCTACCTCGGCATCAACCTCGGCGCCTTCTTCGGCCCGCTGCTGACGGGCCTGCTGCAGACCACGATGGGATTCCACTGGGGGTTCGGCCTCGCCGCGGTCGGCATGGGGCTGGGTCTGCTGCAGTACTCGTTCGGCCGCAAGTCACTGCCGGCGGCCTCGCGGCGGGTTCCGAACCCGCTGCCGAAGAACCGGTATCCGCTGTTCTGGGGCATCGCGGCGGCATCCGTCGCGCTCGTCGCCCTCTCGGTGCTGCTCGGCCTGGTGCGCGCCGACAACCTCGCCGTGGTCGTCATCATCGGTACCGTCGTCGCTGCAGTCGCGTACTTCGCCGTCATCCTCAGTTCGAAGCTCATCGACGCGACCGAGCGCTCGCGCGTCTTCGGCTTCATCCCGCTGTTCATCGTGAGCGTCGGGTTCTGGTCGCTGTACCAGCAGCAGTTCACGGTGCTGACGATCTACTCGGACAAGCAGCTGAATCGCACGATCTTCGGCTGGGAGATGCCGGTGTCGTGGGTGCAGTCGATCAACCCCGTCTTCATCATCATCTTGTCGGGCGTCTTCGCGGCGATCTGGACGAAGATGGGCAGCCGCCAGCCCTCGACGCCGGTGAAGTTCGGGCTCGCGTCGATCGTCATGGGCATCGCGTTCCTGCTCTTCCTGCCGTGGGCGGGTTCGGGTCCGAACGGCACGCCGCTGCTCGCGATCGTGCTCATCCTGTTCGTCTTCACCGTCGCCGAACTGCTGCTCTCGCCGGTCGGCCTCTCGGTGGCGACCAAGCTCGCGCCCCACAAGTACACGACGCAGATGGTCGCGCTGTTCTTCCTCTCGGTCGCGCTCGGCACCGCGATCGCCGGGTGGCTCGCGCAGTTCTACAACCCCGACGACGAGGTGCCGTACTTCACGTTCCTCGGCGCGCTCGCGATCGTGATCGGCCTCGCGATGCTGGCCGCGGTCAAGCCGGTGCTGAAGCTCATGAAGGGCGTGCGGTAGGCGGCCCGGACCGCGCCTCAGTCGGCGATGAGCGTGCCGCCGTCGATCACGATGTTCTGACCGCTCACGAAGGCGCCGGCATCCGATGCAAGCCAGACCACGGCGCCCGCGACCTCGGTCGGGGTGCCGAAGCGGCCGAGCGGCGTCTTCGCCAGGCGCGCCGCCGCGACCGCGGCATCGGCGGTGATCGGCGCCGCGAAGTCGGTCGCGATCACGCCGGGCGAAATCGCGTTGACCCGGATGCCGCGACTCCCCCACTGCACCGCGAGCGTGCGGGCGAGCTGCGCGTTCGCCGCCTTCGTCACCCCGTACCCGGCGAGCACGCGGTTGCCGCGCAGGCCCGCCAGGCTCGACATCACGACGAACGCGCCGCCGTCGCCGTCGGCCATGACCGGGAGCGTCAGCTCGGCCAGCGCCGCCACGGAGCGCACGTGCAGCGCGTACATCCGGTCGAGCCGTTCGAGCGCGTCGTCGGCGTCGGGGTCGTCGAGGGCGGCCCCCGCGTTGGCGAGCGCGATGTCGATGCGGCCCCAGCGGGCGACTACCGCGTCGACCGCGGCGCGCAGCTGCGCGGCATCCGTCACGTCGGCGACGAGGGCGATGGCGTCGGCGCCCTGGGCGACCAGGTCGTCGGCAGCGCCGGCGACATCCCCCAGGCCGACGAGTGCGACCCGCGCTCCGGCGGCGGCGAGCGCCTCGGCGCACGCGCGTCCGATGCCGGTGGCGGCGCCGGTGACGATCGCGACCCGCTCGGCGCACGAGAAGAGGCGTGACGGATGCAGCGGCGGCAGGGCGTCGTCGTCCATCACCCCAGTCTGGCGCGATGCGCCGTCGGTGCACCCCGGCATCCCTGATGCGCGGCATCACGGGTGCCCGGTTCCCGCGGCCGCGGCCCGACGATACCGTCGGGGGATGACCTCAGCGACGGGCATGACGGGCCGCACGATCGTCATCACCGGGGCGGCCGGCGGTCAGGGGCTCGCGCTCGCGCTGCTGCTCGAGCGTGCCGGCGCGCACGTGGTCGCCGTCGACGTCGCGGATGCCGCACCCGCCGAGCTGGAGGGCACCGGAGTCGAGTACCGCCGCCTCGACGTGGCATCCGAGACCGGATGGGCAGACCTCGCGGCGCACCTCGAGGACACGCTCGACGGCGAGCCGCTGCGCGGGCTGGTCAACAACGCCGGCATCACCCACCGTGCCCGCGTCGGCGAGGTCGCGCGCGCCGACTGGGACCGCGTGCTCGGCGTGAATCTCACCGGTCCCCTGCTGGGCATCCAGGCGCTCGCGCCGCTGATGGCCGAGGGATCGGTCATCGTGAACGTCGGATCGGTCGCGGCGCTGACCGGCCACTACCCCGTCGCCTACACGTCGTCGAAGTGGGGGCTGCGCGGCCTCACGCACGCGGCGGCGACCGAGCTCGGACCCCGCGGCATCCGGGTCTCGATCGTGCACCCCGGCTACATCGAGACGCCGATGACCGCGAATGCCCCCGACGCGATGCGCGATGCCCAACTGTCGCTCACCCCGCTGGAGCGCACCGGCCACGCCGACGAGGTCGCCGGCACCGTCGCGTTCCTGCTGTCGGATGCCGCGTCTTACGTGACCGGTGCCGAGATCACCGTCGACGGCGGGTTCGTCTCGAGCGGCGGCGCGAAGCCGCTGTCGGACGGCATCCGCGCCGCGACCGCGCCGCACGACTGAGGAGATCTGCGGATTCGAGGAGCCGCCCGCGCAGGCACCCTCGATCGTGCCGATCTCCTCAGCCGCGCCTACACCGACGCGGTGCCGGATGCCTCGTCGAGGGCGGCCACGAGAGCCCGCGCGCCGCGCGCGGCGATCGCGACGCTCATGAGCGTGGGGTTCATCGCGTTGGCGGTCGGGATCGTGCCGTTGCCGCCGACCCACAGCCCCTCGACACCCCACACCCGCGAGTACGGGTCGGCGACCGACGTACCGTCGTCCGTCTCGCCGACGCGCACGGTGCCCATGTAGTGCAGGCTCGAGCCGTTCGGCAGCAGCCGCGGCTCTGCCACGAAGTGCCCCAGCGCATTGCCGGCGCGCCGCAGGCGCTCGGTCGCCGCGTCGATCTCGGCCTCTTCCGCCTCGGTGAGGGCGTACTCGATCGTCATGTTCGGGAAGCCGCGGTAGTCGAGCTCGTCGTCGTCGAAGCTCACGCCGTCTTCGACGCGCGGCCGCTTGCGCATGCCGTAGCCCATGTTCACGTACCCCCACCGATTCTCGGCGAAGTCGGCGCCGGGCGGCATGAGGAACGGCGTGGTCTCGGAGTACATCACCTGGAGGCCGAACGGGTGGTCGGGCTCGGAGAACGGGATGCGGTTGACCGCCGCGACCGGGTCGGCCGGGTTGACCGCGCGGCGCGCCTTCTCGGCGTCGAGGTCGGTCTCCGTCGCGTACCGCTGCATCCGGTCGGCGTCCAGCGCGACGGTCGAGATCACGACGGGATGCTCGGTGAGGTAGCGCCCGAGCGCGGCGGGACGGATGCCGGACGCCCACAGCAGCTGCGGCGAGCGGAACGCGTCGGCGGCGACCACGACGGCGTCCGCCGCGACGAAGGCGGTCTCGCGCGTGCGCAGGTCTTCGACGGTCACCCCGGTGACGCGGTCGCCGTCGCGCTCGACGCGGCGCACGAGCGACAGATCCCGCAGATCGAAGCGCTCGGCGAGCGGGTGGCCGTCTTCGATGAGAGGCCCCAGCACCGCGTCGGCGCCGGCCCAGCGCATCGTGCCGTCGGGCTGCGGGTCTCCCGCGACCGGCAGTGTGCCCGGACCGTAGCCGTCGGGCAGCTCGGCGCCGAACTCGTCGTCGAGAAGCGACCGGATCGCCGCGCCGACGGCGGAGTCGGCGAACGCCGCCGACTGCACGTGCAGCAGGCGCTTCGCCTCGTCGAGCAGCCGCTCCCACTCGTCGTCGGCGATGAACGGGATCTTCTCGCTGAACGCGGGCGACGGCGTCGCGCACGTCCAGTGCGCGCCCTGCCCGCCGACGTTCGTCGACGCGGCGACCGCCGGAAAGGTGGGGGCGTGGGCCGACCCCTCGCCGCCGAAGTCGAGCAGGTGAGTGCCGCCGCGCGCCGTGAACATGCCCTCGACGGCGACGCCGGCCGGGATGCCGAGGCTCTCGCGGTACGACCCGGCCTGCGGCCCCTGCGACATCTCTCGCGCGCGCTCCTTCTCGTCGGGGTCGGCGATGTTGCGCACGCTCTCGCCGGGGATCGCGGTCAGCTGCGGCCCGGCCTCGAACATGACAACGCGGGCGGTGGGGTGGCCCTCGAGGATCAGCCGCGCGTAGGCGGACCCGATGGGCCCGGAGCCGACGACGACGACGGTGGGGGTGGTGCTCATGATCTCTCCTTCGATGGTCATGCGTTGGCGGGTGCGGCGGATGCCTCGGCGGGCAGTTCATCGGACAGACGGCCGGCCGGCAGCAGCACGGCGGCGATGATTCCGAGGGCGTACGTGGCGGCGAGCGCGAGGAAGACGGGCGCGAGCACGTCGCGGTAGATCTCCGCCACCTCGGTCTGGATGGCCAGCGACGCCTCGTGCACGACGCGCGGCGTGAGGGTCGAGGCATCCAGCGAGGAGGGCAGGCGTGCGACGACGCCGAAGCCGATCACCCCGCCGATGACGGCCGTCCCCAGCGTCGCGCCGATCTGGCGGACGAGGTTCGTCGTGGCGGTGATGGCGCCCACCTCGGTGCGCGGCACGGCGCTCTGAACGACTGCGATCACCAGGCTCATGAAGCATCCGGTGCCCAGGCCCACGACGGCCATGACGGCCATCGGCACCCACAGGGGCAGTCCGACGGGCAGCAGCGCCATGACGAAGAGTCCGACCGCGCCCATCGTCGTGCCGATGATCGGATAGATGCGGTAGCGCCCGGTGCGACCCGCCAGCCAGCCGGTGGTGAGGTTGGCGACCAGCATCCCGAACACCGTCGCGATCGGCACGAGACCCGAGACGGTCGCACTCGTGCGGTAGGCCATCTGGAAGTAGGTCGGCAGATACG
>JAUHVN010000551.1 GCA_030425055.1 Actinomycetes bacterium
TCGATGAGGAACGCCTCGACGAACCGCTCGTGCACGGGCCGCTCGTCGGGGTAGAAGTCGTCCGACCCCATGAGGAACGTGCCCGCCGGGATCGGGACGAGGTCGTGCTGAGGGGTCGCCACCGCTCCACCGTAGCCCGGTGCGCCGGGTGTACGGTCGCCTCGTGACCTCGCCCGCCGACTCCCTCGATATCCTGCGCTACGCGGCGTTCACGCGCGACGCCGTCGGCGGCAACCCCGCGGGCGTCGTGCTGACCGCTGACCGGCTGACCGACGAGGCCGTGCTCGGTATCGCCGCCGACGTCGGCTACTCCGAGACCGCCTTCCTGTCGAGTTTCGTCGGCGGTGAAGGGGTTCTGCGGTACTTCAGCCCCCTCGCGGAGGTTGCCTTCTGCGGGCATGCGACGATCGCCACCGCCGTCGCGCTCGCCGAGCGGCACGGCCCAGGACCGATGAGCTTCCGCACGCCCGCGGGGACCGTCGACGTCGTCACTCGTCGCGAGGGCGACGAGATCATCGCAGCCCTCGTGTCGCCGCCCGCCTCCTCGGCGCCGATGACCGAGGCGGAGCTCGACGAGCTCCGGTCGACGTTCGGGTGGGCGGCCGACGACCTCGACCCGAGGTTTCCGCCCCATGTGGGGTCGGCGGGCAACAAGCATCCGCTGGTCGGGCTGCGCGACCGCGAACGCCTCGCACGCTTCGACTACGACTACGACGCGCTCGCCGGTGTGATGTCGCGCCGCGAGTGGACGACCGTGCACGTCTTCCACGAGCGGGCGGACGGCGCCTTCGACGTGCGCAACGCGTTCCCGCCCGGCGGAGTGCGCGAAGACCCCGCGACGGGTGCGGCCGCCGCGGCGTTCGGAGCCTACCTGCGGGATCGGGGGATGCTGCCGCCGGGCGCCGAGGTCGTGCTGCACCAGGGTGTCGACATGGGCGTGCCGTGCCGCCTGGTGATCTCGGCCGTGCCCGACTCGACGGCGATCTCGGTGGCGGGCGCCGCCCACGCCATCGGGCCCGATACCACCCGCCGGTAGACTGGCCGCGGCCCCCGCGCTCTGCGGGTGCGGCATCCCCACCGTTTCCGCGCTCCGGCGCCCGCGCGACGACGCGCCCCTCCCTGTGTCCGACCCCACGCGAAGGAGCGCCCATGACCGACGTCATCTCCCTCCCCGATCCCGCCGCGCGCTACCGCATCGAGCCGACCGTGCTGCAGGCGCTGCGCAGCCCGCGCATCCTCACCCGCGAGGTGCTCGCGGGCCTCGTCGTGGCGATCGCGCTCATCCCCGAGGCGATCGCGTTCTCGATCATCGCGGGCGTCGATCCGCGCGTCGGCCTCTTCTCGTCGTTCGTGATGGCGGTCGCGATCGCGTTCCTCGGCGGCCGCCCCGCGATGATCACCGCGGCGACGGGCGCGATCGCCCTCGTCGTGGCGCCCGTGGCGCGCGAGTTCGGCATGGACTACCTGATCGCGACCGTGCTGCTGGGTGGCGCGATCCAGAT
>JAUHVN010000103.1 GCA_030425055.1 Actinomycetes bacterium
CCGACGAGGTCAACCGATGAGCGCCGCGCCCCAGCGATGGACACCGACGTTCGACGCACGGCCGCTCGTGCAGCCGGTCGACCGGGCAGCCGTCGCCGAGCACACCCGTCGGATGCGCGCCGAGGGGCGCCTGCCGTCATCGTCGGCGAACCTCATGTCGATCATCATCTTCGTGGTGGTCGGCGCCTTCATCCTGCCGACCGCCGGGTCGGTGTTCTTCGGCGTCTTCGGGGCGCTCGCCGCGGTCTTCACGACCGACGCCGGCGTGTTCGGCGCCGTGATCGGCATCGTGGTCGCGTTGTTCAGCGTCGTGATCGTCGGCGGCGTGATCGTCGTGATGGTCGTCGCGATCGTGCGGGTGCTGTCTGGCTCACGCGACAAGTGGTACCGCCTCGACCACTTCGCGCACGCGAACGCGATGACCTATCTGCCGGCGATCGGCTCACCTCCGCTGCCGGGCATGATCTTCGGCCAGGGCGGCTCGCGGCAGGCGAGCGACGTCGTGCGCGGTGACCGGCCGCGCTTCGTCGAGTTCGCCAACTACCGCTACACCACCGGGTCGGGTCGCAACCGCACGGTGCACAAGTGGGGCTACGTGGCCGTGAAGCTCGACGTGCCGCTGCCGCACATCGTGCTCGACGCGGTCGGGAACAACACCCTGTTCGGCTCGAACCTGCCGGCGTCCTTCGACAAAGACCAGCGCCTAAGCCTCGAGGGCGACTTCGACCGCTTCTTCTCGCTGTACTGCCCGGCCGGCTACGAGCGCGACGCGCTGTACCTGTTCACCCCCGACATCATGGCGCGCTTCATCGACAACGCCGCGGCACTCGACGTCGAGATCGTCGACGACTGGCTGTTCCTGTACGCCAAGCGCGACTTCTCGACCCTCGACCCCGCCATGTGGGCATGGCTGTTCACGGTCGTCGCGGCCCTCCTCGACAAGCTCGCCCAATGGGAGCGCTGGCGCGACGACCGCCTTGCTCAGGCGGCGGCTGCGCCGGCTCCGACAACGGATGCCGCGACTGCGGCGGGTGCGGCGATCCCCGCGTGGTCGGCGACCGTGCCCTTCGATGCGCCCCTCGACCGGCTGCGACCGCCCCCGGGGGTCGCGGCCGGCGGGCAGCGCCTTCGACGCGGCATCCCGTGGCCGGCGATCATCATCATCGGCGGGTTCATCGCGTTCTGGCTGTTCATCCAGCTCGGCGGCTTCGCCTTCTTCGTCTCGCTGCTGCGGTGACCAAGGACCGGATGCGGCTCAGCCCTCGCGGGTCTGCTTCCACACCGCCCGTCGAGCCGCCTGCTCGACGGGGTCGGGCACCGGCAGCGATGCGAGCAGCCGCTTCGTGTAGTCATCGCGAGGCTGCGTGAGCACCTGCACCGTCGTGCCCTGCTCGCGGATGACGCCTTCGCGCAGCACGACGACCCGGTCGGCGACCTGGTCGATCACGGCGAGGTCGTGGCTGATGAACAGCGCCGCGAAGCCGAGCTCGCGCTGCAGTTCGGCGAACAGCTCGAGCACGCGCGCCTGCACCGACACGTCGAGCGCACTGGTCGGCTCGTCGGCGATCAGCAGCTTCGGGTTGAGCGCGAGCGCACGGGCGAGCGAGGCGCGCTGACGCTGCCCGCCCGACAGCTCGTGCGGGTATCGGTCGGCGAAGGATGCCGGCAGGTGCACGGCCTCGAGCAGCTCGAGCACGCGCGGGCGCGCGGCATCCGCCGACGACGCGCGGTCGTGGACGACCAGCGGTTCGGCGATGCACTCCGCGATCGTGAGCAGCGGATTGAAGCTCGTCGCGGGATCCTGGAAGACGAACCCGACATCGGGCCGAAGTCGCGCGAGGTGGCGGGGCTTGGCGCCGCGCATCTCCTGTCCGAGCACGGTCATCGACCCGCCGAGCACCTCGGTGAGTCCGACCATCGCGCGACCGATCGTGGTCTTGCCCGACCCGGATTCCCCGACCAGCCCCAGCACCTCGCTCGGGCCGATCCAGAAGTCGACGCCCTTGACGGCGACGACGCCCGCCGACCCGAAGCGGCCCGGATAGCCGATGCTGACATCACGGGCGACGACCAGACTGCCCTCGGGCGGCGACGACGGCGCGGGCACCGAAGCATCCTGTGTCGCACTCTTGCCGTGGCCGACGTGCGGCACAGCGGCCAGCAGTTGTCGGGTGTACTCCTCGCGCGGGTTCTCGAACAGCTCGCGCACCGGCGCCTGCTCGACGATGTCGCCCTGGTACATGACGACGACGCGATCGGCGAGGTCGGCGACGACGCCCATGTTGTGGGTGATGAGCACGATGGTGGCGCCGAACTCGTCGCGGATCGTCCGCAGCAGTTCGAGGATCTCGGCCTGCACCGTCACGTCGAGCGCGGTCGTCGGCTCGTCGGCGATGATGAGGCGCGCATCGAGCACGAGCGCCATCGCGATGACGACCCGCTGCTTCTGCCCTCCCGAGAACTGGTGCGGGTAGTCGTCGACCCGTTTGTCGGGATCGGGGATGCCGACCTTGCGGAGGATCTCGATCGCCCGGCGCCGCGCCTCGGCCTTCGACATCTTCTCGTGGGCGCGCAGGCCCTCGGCGATCTGGAACCCGACGGTGAAGACGGGGTTGAGCGCTGTCGACGGCTCCTGGAAGACCATCGCGGCGTCGCGCCCGCGCATGGCCTGCAGGTCGGCGTGCGAGGCGTGCACGACATCGGTCTCGCCGCCGTCGCGTCCGCGCACGATGACGGCCCCCGACAGCGTGGCCGTCTCGGGCAGCAGACCCAGCAGCGTGTTGGCGGTCACGGTCTTTCCCGAGCCCGACTCGCCGACGATCGCGAGCACCTCGCCGGCGCGCGCTTCGAGCGAGATGCCGGTGACCGCGTCGACGGGTGCGCCGTCGGTCGCGAACGTCACCCGCAGGTCGCGGACGGCGGCGACGTCGGGGGCGAGTGCGTCGGTCATTCGGCACCTCCTGCCTGCCGCCGGCGTCGCAGGCGCGGGTCGCTCAGATCATTCAGGCTCTCGCCGACCAGGGTGATCCCGAGCACGACGAGCACGATCGCGAGACCGGGCGGAATCGACGTCCACCAGATTCCGCTCGAGGCATCCGCCACCGAGCGGTTGAGGTCGTATCCCCATTCGGCCGCCGCCGTGGCTTCGATGCCGAAGCCGAGGAAGCCGAGACCGGCGAGAGTGAGCAGCGCCTCCGACGCGTTGAGCGTCACGATCACCGGGATCGACCGCGTCGAGTTGCGCAGCACGTGGCGCACCAGGATGCGGCCGGTCGGCACGCCGATCACACGCGCCGACTCGACGAACGGCTCGGCCTTCACGCGCACCACCTCGGCGCGCACGACACGGAAGTACTGCGGAACGAACACGACGGTGATCGCGATCGCGGCCGACAGGATGCCTCCCCACAGCGTCGACTGGCCGCCGCTGATCACGATCGAGATCACGATCGCCAGCAGCAGCGACGGGAAGGAGTAGATCGCGTCGGCGATCACGACCAGGATGCGGTCGAGCCAGCCGCCGAAGTACCCGCTCACGAGCCCGAGGAAGATGCCGAGGAAGATCGAGAACATGATCGCGCACACGATCGCCAGCAGCGCGGTCTGCGCTCCCCAGATCACGCGTGAGAGCACATCGAACCCGCTGACGGTCGTGCCGAGCAGGTTCACCGGGTTCGGCGGCTGCTGGGTGCCGAAGCTCTGGCCGTCGACGGCGCGCTGCGCCCAGCCGTACGGCGCGAGCCACGGTGCCAGGAGCGCGACGATGACGAAGACGCCGACGAGCACGAGGCCGATGACGAGCATCGCGCGCTGCAGGCCGATGCTCTGGCGCAGGTGGGAGAGGACGGGGATGCGGTCGGCCAGGGCCGTGCGGCGCCGGGGCGCGGCATCCATCGTCGTCGAGGGTTCGCTGCTCATCAGTACCTCACCCTCGGGTCGATGAAGGCGGCCGCGACGTCGACGATGAAGTTCGTGACGGCCACGACGACGGCGATGAGGATCACGATTCCCTGCACGGCCACGAAGTCGCGCGCCTTCAGGTACTCCGACAGCTGGAAGCCGATTCCCTTCCACTCGAACGACGTCTCGGTGAGCACCGCGCCCGACAGCAGCAGAGCGATCTGCAGACCGATGACCGTGACGATCGGGATGAGCGCGGGGCGGTAGGCGTGCTTGGTCAGCAGCCGGTACTCGCCCACGCCGCGCGAGCGGGCGGAGGTGACGTACTGCGCGCCGAGCGTTCCGATGACATTGGTGCGCACGAGCCGCAGGAAGACCCCCGCGGTCAGCAGACCGAGCGCGAGCCCCGGGAGCACGGCGTGCCACAGCACGTCGCCGACCGCCGCGGGGCTGCCGAGACGTATCGCGTCGATGAGGTAGATACCGGTCGGGTTGTCGAGTCTGATCAGCAGCAGCTCGGTGCGCGTCGATGCGCGCCCGGCGACGGGGAACCAGCCGAGCCACACCGAGAAGAAGAGCTTCAGCAGGATCGCGACGAAGAAGATCGGGGTCGCGTACGCGAGGATCGCGCTGACGCGGGCGACGGCGTCGGGCCAGCGGTCGCGCTTGGCCGCGGCGAGGAGGCCGAACGGGATGCCGATGAGGAACGCCACGATGAGGGCGTAGAAGGCGAGCTCGAGGGTGGCCGAGCCGTACTGCAGCAGGATCTCGATCACCGGACGGTTGTCGGTGAGGGTCGTGCCGAAGTCGCCGCGGAACACACCGCCGAGGTAGTCCAGGTATTGGACGATCAGCGGGCGGTCGTAGCCGGCCTGCGCGATGCGCTCGGCGAGCTGATCGGGCGGCAGGCGACCGCCGAGGGCGGCCGTGATCGGGTCGCCGGTGATCCGCATCAGGAAGAAGACCACCGTCACCAGGATGAAGACGGTGGGGATGATGAGGAAGAAGCGGATGAGGACGTAGCGCCAGAGACCGCCGCCCTTGGGCGTGATCGGCTTGCCGGCGATGTCGACCGCGTCGACCGCAGTGGCCATGCGTGATTCTGCTTTCGGATGCCGGGGCCCGCCCGCGCCGGTGCCGGGTGTGTGACCCGGCACCGGCGGGACGGAGCCGCCTGCGAGCGCTACTTGGTCAGCGGCGCGTAGCGGAACTTGAACGAGCCGTCGAGCACGGCGCCGTCGACGTCCGCACCCACGACGGCCACCTGGGTGCCCTGCAGCAGCGGCAGGGTCGACAGGTCTCCGGCCACGAGGGTCTGGATCTCTTCGATGTCGGCCTGACGCGCGGCCGGGTCGGTCTCGGTCGCCTGCGCCGTGATGAGCTCCTGCACCTCGGCGTTCTCGTAGTGGTTGACCAGGAAGTTGTCCGCCGAGAAGAACGGGGTCAGGTAGTTGTCCGCGTCGGAGTAGTCGGGGAACCAGCCGAGCTGGTACATCGGGTACACGTCGGCCGTGCGGTCCTTCGAGTACTGCACCCACTCGGTCTGCGCGAGGTTGACGGTGAACAGGCCACCTTCCTCGAGCTGCGACTTGACCGCGGCGTACTCGTCACCCGACGACGGGCCGTAGTGGTCGCCGTTGTACTGCAGGTTCAGCTCGACCGGGGTCTCGACGCCCGCATCCGCGAGGCGCTGGGTGGCCACGTCGACGGATGCACCGCCGCTGCCGTCGCCGTAGAGGTCCTTGAGCGGCTCGATCGCGCCGGTCAGGCCCTGCGGCACGTACGAGTACAGCGGGGTGAAGGTGCCCTTGTAGACGTCCTGCGAGAGCGCCTCGCGGTCGAGCAGGTCGGCCATCGCCTGGCGCACCGCGAGCGACTTCGCCGCGTCGGCGTCGGCGGTCGTGGCGCCGTACGGCATCGTGTCGAAGTTGAACACGATGTAGCGGATTTCGCCGCCGGGGCCCTCGACGACCTTGACCGCGTCGTTGGTCGACAGGTCTTCGATGTCGGTCGCCGACAGGCTGCGGTAGGCCACGTCGATCTCGCCGCTCTCGACGTCGAGCTTCAGGTTCGAGGCATCCGCGTAGTACGAGACGGTGACGCCCGCGTTCGCGACCTCGGGAAGCCCGCCCATGTAGTCGGGGTTGGGCGAGTACGAGATGAGCTCGTTGACGCTGTACGAGTCGATGACGTACTGACCGGCGAACGCCATGCCCTCGACGATGTCGTCGTCGGGGGTGACGCTGTCGGCCGAGAACACGTCCTCGTCGACGATCGGCGCGGCCGGGCTCGAGAGGATCTGCTCCCAGGTCTGGTCGGGGCCGCTCTTGAGGGTGAACACGACGGTGAGGTCGTCGGGCGCCTCGACGCTGTCGAGGTTGCCCAGCAGGTACGACGGGCCGTTCTCATCGGCGATCGCCAGCTGACGGTCGAAGGTGAACTTGACGTCGGACGAGGTCAGCTCGTTGCCGTTGGCGAAGGTGAGGCCCTCCTTGAGGGTCACCGTGTACTCGGTGTCGGCCGTCCACTCGCCGGACTCGGCGATGTCGGGGGTCACATCGGCGGTGCCGTACTGGCTGTTGAAGAGGAACGGGTACACCTGGTTCATGACGGCGAACGAGCCGTTGTCATAGGAACCGGCGGGGTCGATCGACGTGATCTTGTCGGTCGTGCCGATGATCAACGGCTCGGTCGATGCTCCGCCGTCGTCGTTGCCGCCCCCGTCGCTGCCGGCGCAGCCGGCCAGGAGGAGGGCCGAGGCGCCGAGCGCCCCGATGGCGAGGCCGATCCGGCCGCGCGCACTCTGATGCATGGACATAGTCATCCTCTGCTGTGTTCGTTTCAGCTGCGTCTGGTGGCGCAGCCCGCGGGCTATCTTGCTCCGCGAGCAGAGTCGGATCAATTCGGTGAACGATTCGTAACGAGAACGAAACCGAACGTGCGTTCGTCGTTACGTGCAGGGATGCCGCGGCCGCGGCCTCGACTTCCGACGTCAGCTCGGCCCGAGGCCGAGGGCGTCGAGCTCGGCGGCGTCCAGCATCCGGGAGCGGATGATGAAGCGATTGCCGGTCGGGCCCTCCACCGAGAACCCGGCGCCGCGGCCGGGCACGACGTCGATCGTGATGTGCGTGTACTTCCAGTATTCGAACTGGGCCTCAGAGATGAAGACCTCGATCGGGTCGTCCAGGCCCACCTCGAGCGAGCCGAGGTGCACGTCGGAGGGGCCCGTGATGAACATGCCGACGGGGTAGCACATCGGGGCGCTGCCGTCGCAGCATCCGCCCGACTGATGGAACATCAGCGGACCGTGCTGCAGTGTCAGCGTGCGGAGCAGGGCCGCCGCGTCCCCCGACACGGCGACCCTGCTGACGGTGTGGGTGTCCACGTCTCGTCTCGCTTCGCTCGACGACCGTCGGCCTAGAAGAAGCCCATCGCGCCCTCGGCGTAGGACACGAGCAGGTTCTTCGTCTGCTGGTAGTGGTCGAGCATCTTGAGGTGGTTCTCGCGGCCGATGCCCGACTGCTTGTACCCGCCGAACGCGGCGTGCGCCGGGTACTGGTGGTACGTGTTGGTCCAGACGCGGCCGGCTTCGATCGCGCGCCCCGCCTTGTAGGCGATGTCGCCCGAGCGGCTCCACACGCCGGCACCGAGTCCGTAGAGGGTGTCGTTGGCGATCGAGATGCCGTCGTCGAAGTCGTCGAAGCTCGTGACCGACACGACGGGGCCGAAGATCTCCTCCTGGAAGATCCGCATGTCGTTCGTGCCCTCGAACACCGTCGGTGCGACGTAGTAGCCGCCGGACAGGTCGCCGCCGAGGTCGACGCGCTCGCCACCGGCGAGCAGCTTCGCGCCGCCCTGCTTGCCGATGTCGATGTAGCTGAGGATCTTCTCGAGCTGGTCGTTCGATGCCTGGGCACCGATCATCGTCTCGGGGTCGAGCGGGTTGCCCTGCACGATCTTGCCGACCCGCTGCAGGGCGTCGCCCATGAAGCCGTCGTAGATCGACCGCTGGATGAGCGCCCGCGACGGGCACGTGCAGACCTCGCCCTGGTTGAGCGCGAACAGCGTGAAGCCCTCGAGCGCCTTGTCGTAGTAGGCGTCGTCGGTCGAGCGCGCGACGTCCTCGAAGAAGACGTTGGCGCTCTTGCCGCCGAGCTCGAGCGTCACCGGGATGAGGTTCTGCGACGCGTACTGCATGATGAGGCGTCCGGTCGTGGTCTCACCGGTGAAGGCGACCTTGCGGATGCGCTTGTGCTGCGCGAGCGGCGCGCCTGCCTCGATGCCGAACCCGTTGACGATGTTGACGACGCCCGCGGGAAGCAGGTCGCCGATGATGTCGAACAGGAACAGGATGCTCGCCGGAGTCTGCTCGGCCGGCTTGAGGACGACGCAGTTGCCGGCGGCGAGCGCCGGGGCGAGCTTCCACGTCGCCATGAGGATCGGGAAGTTCCACGGGATGATCTGGCCGACCACACCGAGCGGCTCGTGGAAGTGGTAGGCGACGGTGTCGGCGTCGAGCTGGCTCAGCGAGCCCTCCTGGGCGCGCAGCACCCCTGCGAAGTAGCGGAAGTGGTCGACGGCGAGCGGGATGTCGGCGGCGAGCGTCTCACGGACGGGCTTGCCGTTCTCCCACGTCTCGGCGACGGCGATCTGCTCGAGGTTCTCCTCGATGCGGTCGGCGATCTTGTTGAGGATGACGGCGCGCTCGGCGGGGGTCGTGCGCTTCCACGACTCGAACGCCTTCCACGCGACGTCGACGGCGCGGTCGATGTCTTCGACGGTGCCGCG
>JAUHVN010000104.1 GCA_030425055.1 Actinomycetes bacterium
CTCCATCAACGACTCGTTCCAGGTGAACGACTCGTTCCAGGACAACTCGGTCCACGACTCGGCGAACGACAACTCGATCAACGCGGGCATCCGCCAGTACAACGCCGGCTTCAACGACCTGAACCTCTTCGCCGGTGGCGCCGGCGGCGGCGGCGGATGGGGCGGCAGCGACTTCGACCTCGACATCGACGCCCGCACCACGACGAACGACCAGTCGGTCAACCAGAACATCTCGACCTCGTCGGGCAGCGGCGGTGCCGCGGTTGCAGTCGGCGGCGACGCGGACGGCGGCTTCGGCGGCGCGCTCTCGGGCGCCGGCGGCGGTGACACCGGCGACGGCGGCGACGGCGGCGACGGCGGTGCTGGTGTCGGAGTCGGCGTCGGCGGCCTCGGCCTCGGTGTCGGTGTCGGCGGTGGCGGCGACGGCGGCGAGGGTGGCAGCACCCAGGGTGCCGGCGACGCCGGCAGCCTCGCTCTCGGCGGTGGCCAGGGCGGCGACGGCGGCAACGCCGGTGCCATCGGCGGCGACGCGAACGGCGGCAACGTGTCGCAGTTCTTCGGCCAGAGCTCGGTGATCGCATCGGGTGACAACTCGGTGGCCGCGGGCGACGACGTCGACATCGACAACATCGACACCGACATCGAGGTGGGCGACATCTCGATCGGCAACACGTGGAACACCGACTCGTTCAACGACGACCTCGACTTCTCGGACAACTGGTCGGTCAACGACTCGTTCCAGGACAACAGCGTCGACAACGGGATCGATGTCGACGTGGACGTCGAGAACTCCAACGTGGGCAGCCCCTTCGGCGACGCGAACGAGTTCGACTTCTAAGTCGGCACACGACTCGCCCGGCGGTCCTTCGGGGCCGCCGGGCACTCGCACCGTTGAGGCGGTGCGGACTAGAGTCGAACCATCGAGCGAAGGTGACCGAGAATGTCCGGTGACGGATCCGAGTGGAGCCCCATGGGCACGTCCACCGACGGCGTGGAGCCGAACGGAGCGGTCGGCCCTGCCTTCACCGGCGATGCGTGGGCCTCGACGCTCGACGAGGGCGCCGACCCGACGAACCTCTTCTCGGCCGAGATCCAGGACGTCGACGTGGCCGACTGGGACGTCGCCGACCTGTGGGGCGATGCCCCTGCCGCCGACGGCGGAGCGAGCGGACTGGAATTCGGTCTTTGAGCCGCGTCGGCGACGACCCGATCGGGTCGGCACACGCGTCGGACGGCCGCGACGATGGCGGGTCGACGGCGATCGCCCCGGACGGCACCGAGTCGGCGTCGACCGACCTCGCAGCGACCGAGCTGACGGGTATCGCACGCCGGCTGGGCGAACTCGCGGCAGACAACGGTCGCTCGGACCTGGCTTCGCGCCTCGATCAGGCCCGCGAGCGACTCATCGACCCCGATGTCCGCGTGATCGTGGTCGGGGAGTTCAAGCAGGGCAAGAGCAAGCTCATCAACGCCCTCGTCAACGCGCCCGCGTGCCCTGTCGACGATGACGTCGCGACGAGCGTCCCGACGTCGGTCGCGTATGCGGAGGAGGCATCCGCGTGGGTTCTCGTCGGCGACGGAAAGCCCGCACAGGCGGGCGGTGCCGAGCGCCGTGAGGTTCCGCTGCCCGAGCTGCCCCAGTACGTCTCCGAGCGCGGCAACCCGGGCAACGAGCGCAAGATCGTGTCGGCAGAGGTCCTTCTTCCGCGCGAGATCCTCAAGGGAGGACTGCGGCTGGTCGACTCGCCGGGTGTCGGCGGGCTCGACTCGTCGAACGCCGTGGCCACCCTGTCGGCGCTCTCGTCCGCTCACGCGGTCCTGCTCGTGTCGGATGCCTCCCAGGAGTACACCGAGCCCGAAGTGCAGTTCCTCAAGCACGCGATGCGGGTGTCGCCCAACGTCGCCGCGGTGCTCGCGAAGACCGACCTGTATCCGCAGTGGCGGCAGATCGAGGAGATCGACCGCCGACACCTCGAGGTCGCCGGCGATGTGCCGATCTTCTCCGTCTCCAGCGACCTGCGACTGCTGGCCGCCGAGTTGCGCGATCGCGAACTCAACGAGGAGTCGGGCTTCCCGGCGCTCGTCGCGCACCTGCGCCGAGAGGTCCTCGAGCGCGCCGAACTCATCCACGAGCGCAGTGCCATCCACGACCTCGCCTCCGTCGCCGATCAGCTCGCCATCTCGCTGCGCACCGAGCTCAACGCCATCCTCCACCCCGAGGACACCCCGCGCATGCTCGCGGACCTCGAGGCGGCGAAGGAACGCGCCGACGAGTTCCGCAGTCGTTCGGCGCGGTGGCAGGTGACCCTGACCGACGGCATCGCGGATCTCATCGCCGACATGGAACACGACCTGCGCGATCGTCTGCGCAAGGTGCAACGCGAGGCCGAGAGCTCCATCGACGAGGGGGATCCGGGGCCGATCTGGGATCAGATCACCGAATGGCTCGACCAGCGGGTCGCGGCCGCGGTGTCGGAGACCTTCGTCTGGACCGACGAGCGATCGCGCTGGCTATCCGAAGAGGTGTCGGACCTCTTCAGCGAGGGTGAGGCCGCGCTGCCGGCCATCCAGGTCGGTGACACCGAGGGCGTGCTCGACCCCGTGGAACAGATCGCCGGGCTCGATCCCGGCCATCTGGGCGCGGGGGAGAAGATCTACATCGGCGTCAAGGGCTCCTACGGCGGCGTGCTGATGGTGGGCCTGGCGACGGGACTCATCGGTCTTTCGCTGATCAATCCGCTGTCGCTCCTCGCCGGAGTTCTCGTCGGTCGCCGCGCCTTCCGCGAGGACATGACCGCGCGCCTGTCGCGGCGGCAGCACGAGGCCAAGCAACTTGTGCGTCGCTACATCGACGAGGTCATCTTCCAGGTGGGCAAGCAGCTGCGCGATCGCCTGCGCCTGGTTCAACGGTCCGCGCGCGACCACTTCGGGTCCATGGCCGAAGAGCTGC
Organism: Actinomycetes bacterium; assembly: GCA_030425055.1. Taxonomy (GTDB): domain Bacteria; phylum Actinomycetota; class Actinomycetes; order Actinomycetales; family Microbacteriaceae; genus Microbacterium. Next base: position 2,951 of record JAUHVN010000104.1, read on the forward strand.
ACAAGTCGCTGTCCGATGCGATCGACGGGGCCAAGCGCTCGGCGGGCGTGTTCACGGCGCAGCGTGAGGAGCGCCTGAAGGAGCTGCAGGGACAGCTGAAGAGGCTTGAGGCGCTGCAGCTGGAGATGCCCGCACTGCCGGCACTCCGGCAGGAAGCGCTCAAGCGGTGATCGGATCGCTCGAAGCGGAGGCCGAGTCGCTCGTCCGCACGGCGAGCAGCGTGTACTCCGACGACCCCGCCGTCCTGGAAACGCTCGACGAGCTCGACGAGCGACTGCGGGAGCCGCTGCGCCTCGCGATCGCCGGTATGGTCAAGGCCGGGAAGTCGACCCTGCTCAACGCCCTGCTGGGCGAGCGGATCGCGCCGACGGATGCCGGGGAGTGCACTCGACTGGTCACGTGGTACCGCTACTCGGCGACGCCGACGATCACGCTGCACCCCCACGTCGGCGAGCCGCGGCGGATGCCTGTTCGGCGCGAGCACGGTCGACTGCTGATGGATCTCGGTGGCGTCCCCGCCGAAGACATCGACTGGATCGACGTGGGCTGGCCGCTCGAGGCGCTCAAGTCGATGATCCTGATCGACACGCCTGGCATCGCCTCGCTCTCGGCGGACACGTCCGCACGGGCGACGCGCTTCCTCACGCCCGAGTCGGACACGCCATCGGCCGACGCCGTCATCTACCTCATGCGGCATCTCCATGCCTCGGACGTCCGGTTCCTCGAGTCGTTCCGAGACACGGCGGTCGGCTCCGCCCGCACGGTATGCGCCGTCGGGGTGCTCTCGAGATCGGACGAGATCGGCGCCGGCCGGATCGACTCGCTGCTCTCGGCGAGCAAGGTCGCCCGGCGCTATGAGACCGACGGGGATCTGGCCTCGCTTGTGCTGGGCGTCATCCCGGTGGCGGGCCTGGTCGCCGAGGGTGCGCGAACCCTCCGGGAGGACGAGTTCCACACCTTCCGCCGCCTCGCGGATCTGGAGCGGGCCGATCGTGAAGCTCTGCTCCTCTCGGCCGACCGCTTCACGGCCCGCACCGAGGCGACCGATGTGGGCGTGGAGGAACGATCGGCCCTGATCTCCCGCTTCGGCATCTTCGGCGTCCGCCTTGCGACCGCGCTCGTCCGCGGCGGCGCTCGTGATTCGTCCGAACTCGCACAGGAGATGGTGCAGCAGAGCGGGCTGGTCGACCTTCGCCAGTTCGTCGGTTCGCAGTTCAGGGCACGCTCGACCGCGCTCAAGGTTCGTGGGGTTCTTCTCGCTCTGGACAAGCTGATCAGCGAGAACCCCCGCGAGGGGGACGAGGGCGTCCGTGCAGGTCTGGAACGACTCACCACGGCCGCTCACGAACTGCGCGAGCTCGACATGCTCGCCGCGCTGCGTGCCGATGACTTCGCGTTGACGGGAGAGTCCGCCGCGCAGGCCCAGACGGTTCTCGGCCTTCGGGGGACGGGAGTGACAGCGCGACTGGGACTGCCCGACGATGCCACCGACACCGATGTGCGCGAGCGTCTTGATGTCGCTCTCGCACGGTGGCGCACGCTGGTGGAGTCGCCGCTGACCGAGCGGCGGGCTGTCGCGGTCGGCCAGGTCGTCCTGCGCAGCCTCGATGGCATCGCGACGACCCTCGGCGGGTCCGAGAGCGTGGTGTCGAAGGCGGCGGAGATCGCCGAGTCAGAGATCGTCGCCGCCGACGACCCCCTCCTGTCCGCGGCGGACGTCGAGGCGTCGCGCGGACCACGCGATCCCGCCGGGGAGCACGCTGCTCAGGAGCGCGAGCAGGACGAGCCCCGCCTGGGCCGCAAGAAGAAGGAGAAGCGATTGGCGTCGATCACCAAGCGCCACCCACTCGGTTGACAGCAGGACCAGCACGATCTGCAGTCCGAAGGACGCGAGCTGCCACCACCGGGTCTTCGGTTTGCGCGCCATGAACGACACCAGCATCGTCACCTGGGACCCGAGGACGATCACCATGAGGCCGAACACGGTCCAGAAGACGATGTCGGCGGCCGTCGTGTAGGTCTCGTCGCTGCGGCCGACGGTGACCTCCTCGACGACCTCGGAGATGAGAGGCAGCAGCTCCTGTCGGATGACGAAGTAGAAGACGAGGGTGAACCCGCCGATCGCGAAGCTCAGGATCCAGAAGACCTGGCTCAGGCGGATCGCGAAGGGCGGCGTGAGCTTCACGAGCACCGGCGGTGCGTTGGGGCTCGTGGTCGACGGGCGAGGCGGGGCCTCGCGCGTCGGAGTCCGGCGCGCGAGGCCCGTCGCCGTGGTGGGCGGTCGCGGGGTGCTTCCCTGTTCGGTCACTGATCCTCGACGGGCTCTTCGAAGTACGGCTCCTCGACCGGTGCCGCCGAGTCGTCCGTTTCGGTGTACGTCTCCTCCGCCGTCATGTCGGTCGACAGCGGCGCCGGCTCCTCCGGGGCGGACTCCTCCGGGACGGGCTCCACCGCCTCGACGGTGGTCTCGACCACGGTGTCGACCGCGTCGGTCACCGCTGCGACGGCCGTCGCCGCATCGGCGTCGGGCACCTCAGCGGCGTCGGTGCTCGTGCCCGCGGCCTCGGCGGTGGTCGACGAGGAGTCGCCGCCACCCGAGACCGTCGTGTTGAAGCTGTCGTCGTTCGAGGTGTTGCCGATCGCGACGTCGCCCACGGTGATGTCGACATCCGAGTCCACGACGGTGGCGTCGTCGCCCGCGGCGACGGCGTTGTCGCCGGAGGCGACGACGGCTTCCTGATCGAAGACCTGCGTGACGTCTCCGCCTTCGGTCCAGATGTTCTGGTTCACCGACTGGTCGACGATCGTCGTGCGGGCATCCACCGACGTGAACTGGTTGATGATGCGGTTGATCTCGCGCACCACCTCGTTCGGCGGCTCGGGCGGGTTCGGCGGCGGGGGCGCCGGAGGCTTGGGAGTGACACTCGGGTGGTCGATGATGACGGGCCTGACCGCCTGCACATCGGCCAGGCACGCACCCTCCAACCCGTTGTCGTTCATGGTCTGCGTCGGCGCGGCCGCGAACTCCTCGGCCGTCGCGGGATCGCGCAGAAGGCTCAGGATGAACGCGATCAGCGCGTCGGCGATCGTGGATACCGGTGAGATCATCATCGACTCCTCGTAGTCTGCGGACATGATGCACCCAGAATCAGGCGATCCTGGATTTCAGGGTATGGAGTTGCTTCGGATGCCGAATCGGGGGTGGCCCCGATACCGCTCGGGGGTCTCATGGGGGACCTCCCGTCGAACCGCTCGCCTCCGGATCCCCACCGCCGCGCGCGTCGTCGACGACGACCCGCAGCTTGGCCAGCAGGTCCGATCGCGACGTCGCTCCCAGGCGGCGCTTGATGTGGGCGACGTGGTGCTCGACCGTGCGCGGTGAGATGAAGATCAGGCCGCCGATCTCGGCATACGTCTTGCCCTGCAGCACCAGTCTCGCGACGTCCGTCTCGCGTTCGCTCAGCGCGACGGTCGTCGATCCGTCGGCGGGCCGGTCGTCGGATTCGTCGCTGTTGCGTGCGTGCCGCCGCAGGCCCTCGATCGGGTGCAGGTCGCGCGCGCAGGCGAGCAGGCGAGCAGCGGCGCGTCGATCCGCCGTGCGGCTGGCGCCGTGGCCGGCCAGACGTGCGCCGTCCCACGCGAGGCCGGCCGAGGCCAGCCCGTGCGCGGCGCGGTCGATCGCATCCGCGTCGACCGAACCGGCGAGCGCGGCCGTCCAGACCCGCCCCGCCTGAGCCATCACTCCGGCGATCGGGCTGCGGGGCGACGCCGCGACGAGGGCGCGTGCGTGCGGACGCAGTTCTGCGGGCCGGTTGAGCAGGATTCCCTGCTGGATGCCCGACCAGTGCAGCGGGGAGGCCCAGATCGGCGGTGAGTCCAGTCGTTCGACCAGGGCGATCGCCTCGGCGTGAAGGATGCGTGTGCGCTCCGTGTCGCGCATCCGCGCCGCGGCGTTGAAGAGTTCACCGAGCGGAAGCAGCAGGAACAGGTCGGGCTCGACGAGGTTCAGCACGTCGCGAGCATCGTCCCACAGCGCCGTCAGCACCGCCGAGTCCTCGAAGCGCTGGGCGATGGCCACCCGCACGGCCTCGGCGAGAAGGCGATCGCGCACGCACAGCGTCGGCGCCAGGTCGGTGGCCCGCTCGAACGCCTCGCGCGCCTCGGCCGGTCGCGATCGGTGCACGGCGAGGAACGCGCTCCACAGGAGGAGGCGCGGCAGCGCCGAGGGGCCGCCCTGCATGCCGGCGACGGCTTCGTCGGTGACGGTGTGGGCGGTGTGCAGGTCTCCGACGCTCATCGCTGCGGCGACGGCGATCACGGCGGGCAGCTCGGGGATCGGCTCGGAGCACCGGGCGGCCGTGTACAGCCGCGACGCCCGCACGAGGTCGGCGAGAGCCGAGTCCTCGGATGACGCATCGACGGTGGACCGCAGCGCACCGGCCGCGAGGTCGAGCGCGACGTCGCGTGTCGCTGCTGACGGCCGCTCAGGTTCGGTGGCCGGCGTGGGCGAACCGGAGCCGATCCCGGCGATCGTCGCTCGCGCGCGCGTCGCGCACGAGTGGGGCTGCGCCGCGCGGTAGACGGCCGCGCCTGTCGCGAGCATGCCACGAGCCGACCACAGCGCTGCTGCAGCGTCGGAGAGCCGGTCGGTCTCGGCGGGCTCGTCGGTCGCGCGCTGCTCGTCGACGACCGACCCCACGGTCTCGAGGTCGCCCGCGGCCCACGCCGCCCGTGCACGGCGACCGCTCAGCAGCGCGGGCTCCATGCCGTGCTCGCCTGCCTGCGCGTACAGTTCGAGCGCTCGATCCGGATGCCGGGCGACGATGTCGTCCGCCCTGCGCACGCGTTCCCGGGCGATGCGAGCAGGCACGCGCGCGGCGGTGCGGACGACGGGGACGAGGGATCCTCGGCGCGTGAGCAGACCTTCGGCGTACCCTCGGGCGATCAGCGGGTCGTCGGCCTCGCCGAGCGCGGTGCCGCCGTCGGCGGCGAGCGCTTCGATGCGCTCACGTACGTCTTCCGGCACCGTGTCGAGTCGGTGCGCGACGCGTTCCTCGACGGCACGGAGGAGCGCGCCGTGCCCGCGGTCGCCCGCGCAATCGCGCTCGTCGTGGAGCAGGAGCGCCTCGGCGACGAGCCACGTCACGCCCCCGGTCGCGGCCAGGAGGTCGTCGACGCACCGGTCCGAGATCACCTGATCGACGTCGTCGAGGTAGGTGAGCACATCCGAACGCGAGAGCTGGCCGAGGACGATCGCCGGTCGGTCGCGCTCGAGGGTCCGCGAGATCCGGGTGAGTCGCGGCATCCGCACCCACGGTCTGGCCGCGACCACGAGCGACGCGTGCGGATCGGTCGCGCGGCGCTCGATCTGTTCCATCTGGCCGGGAGCCAGCAGATGGAGGTCGTACACGAGCAGGACGTTCTCCTGCGGGACGCGATCGATGTCGACATCGACTCCGAACACGCAGCCGGGAGCGTGCCCGTCCTCGAGCATCCGGTGCAGTTCGCGCAGCAGGCTCGACTTGCCCGAGCCCGCCGCGCCGACCACGACCGCGCGGGTCGCCGCGTCGCCGGCGGCGATCGCGTTCATCACGGGGAGTGCCTGCCGACCCCAGAGGCCGAGCGCCTCGTGAGGG
>JAUHVN010000105.1 GCA_030425055.1 Actinomycetes bacterium
CAGTGGGACACCCTGAGCGTCGTCGTCGGGGCACTCCTGAGCTTCGCGTTCCTGGGGCTCGGGATGCTGGTGTCCCGCCGTCTCGAGCGTCCGGTGCTGAAGGAGCTGTGATGGCGGCATCCGATCTCGCGATCCGCGTGCACGACCTCGGCGTGCGCTTCCGCCGCAACCGACGCGGACGTCGCAGCATCAAGGACCTGTTCGCGGGATCGTCGCGCCGTTCCAAGCCGGGGGAGTTCTGGGCGCTGCGCGATGTCAGCTTCGACGTGCGGCCAGGCGAGTCGATCGGCGTGGTCGGTCGCAACGGCCAGGGCAAGTCGACGCTGCTGAAGCTCGTGGCCGGCGTGCTGCTGCCCGACGAAGGCGGCGTTGACGTCAACGGCGGTGTCGCGCCGCTCATCGAGATCACCGGCGGCTTCGTCGGCGACCTCACGGTGCGCGAGAACGTCAAGCTCACGGCCGGTCTGCACGGAATGGCGCGAGCCGAAGTCGCACGCCGCTACGACGGCATCATCGAATTCGCCGAGCTCCACGACTTCCAGGACACTCCGTACAAGCACCTGTCCAACGGCATGAAGGTGCGTCTCGCGTTCTCGGTCGTGTCTCAGCTGCCCGAGCCGATCCTGCTCGTCGACGAGGTGCTGGCCGTGGGCGACAAGGCGTTCCGCGAGAAGTGCTATCGCCGCATCGACGAGCTGCTCGCCGAGGGGCGCACGCTCTTCTTCGTCAGCCACAACGAACGCGACCTGCGTCGGTTCTGCACGCGTGGGCTCTACCTCGACAAGGGTGCACTCGTGCTCGACGGCCCGCTCGAAGAGGTGCTCGCCCGCTACGACGCTGACAGCGGAGTGTGACATGACCGCATCCCTGCGCGTGTCAGAGGAGGCACCCACGCAGCTAAGGCGCGTGCGCGCCGGCGTCGGTCACATCGCCGAGATCGACGGGCTGCGGGCGATCGCCCTCACCCTCGTCGTCGTCTACCACCTGTTCGGCCATGGGCGGGTCTCTGGCGGTGTCGATGTCTTCCTCTTCGTCTCCGGCGTGGTGATCGCCCTCTCGCTCGCCCGCGGCTTCGCGCTGGGCCGACCGGTCGGGGTGCTGTCGCGCTGGGCGCGCACGTTCGCGCGTCTCGCGCCGCCGGCGGCGATCGTGCTGCTGTTCGTCATCGTGCTGTCGCTGATCGTCCTGCCCCCGTGGACGCGCGAGCAGAACCTCATCGAGGTGGCCTCGGCCGCGCTCTATGTCGAGAACTGGCAGCTCATCGCCTCGCAGCTCGCCTACGGGGCCCCGGGGCCGCTGACCAGCCCGGTGCAGCATTTCTGGTCGCTGTCGATCCAGGGTCAGCTGTTCCTGCTCGTGCCGCTGGTCGCGGCGGCCGTCTTCTGGCTGCGCAGAGCTCGTCGTCGACCGGCCGCCATGCTCTGGTGGGTCGTCGGGGCCGCGACGACGGCATCCTTCGTCTACGCGACGTGGTTGCAGGCCCGCGACCCGCAGGTCGCGTACTTCGACACCGTCGCACGGTTCTGGGAGTTCGGCGGCGGGATGCTGGTGGGCGCCGCGTTGACACGGGCGGCTGTTATCCCCGCTCGTCTCGGCGCCGTGCTCGGATGGATCGGCCTGGCGGCCGTTCTGCTGAGCGGTGTGCTGGTCGACGGTGCCGGTGCCTATCCCGGTCCCGCCGCGCTCCTCCCGGTCGTCGGAGCCGCGTTCGTCGTGGTGAGCACCCAGTGCGCCGCCGCGGCCGGGCCGGGGGTGCTGCTGCGTTCGCGCCCGTTGCGTGAACTCAGCAGGATCTCGTACTCGCTCTACCTCTGGCATTGGCCGGTGCTCATCGCCTTCCTCGCATCGGCCGGTGCCGCTGATGGTGTGCTGGACCTCGCCGGAGCGGTCGTCGTGCTCGGTGTGTCGATCGCGCTCGCGTTCGGCACCTGGTGGGCCGTCGAGCGCCCGATCGCGAAGATCGCGCGGGCCGACGGCCGCAGCGGCGCGCGCACGGCCGCATCGGTCGGACCGATCGCCGTCGTCGTCGCGGCCGCTCTGGGTGCGTCATTGACGATCCCGCCCGCCGCGCAGGCAGCGCCGGAGGTGGCTGTGCCCGACGCGTCACTGAGTGTCGGCCAGATCGTGGTCGACGACTGCTTCGGCGCCGCGAGCGTCGACCCGGACCGACCGGAGTGCGCTGACGCGCTCGATCCCGATGCGCCGCTCGTGCCGGACTACGCCGCCCTGACGAGCGACGATGCCAACCGCGATGCCTGCTGGGCGTCGCAGAAGGGCGAGGTGTTCGAGGTGTGCGCGCTCGGCCCGGACGAGGGGTACACCCGTCATCTCCTGGCGGTCGGCGACTCGCACAACAACGTGTGGATCGAGGTCTACGAGGAGATCGCCGAGGCGCGCGGTTGGCGCATCGACGTCGCCGGGCGCCCTCGATGCCACTGGACGGCGGCCAACCGAGCTCATCCCGATCTCGACACCGCCGTAGGATGCCGCACGTGGAACGACCACGTCGACGCGTATGTCGCGAGCACGTCGCTCGACGGCATCATCGTGGTCAACTCGAGCCGGGCGGGCTACCTGCCCGACGACGGGCCCCTCTACGACCCGGATGCCGTCCTGCAGCCGGGGCCTGAACTCGATCGGGTGCGCGCCGAGGGATACGCCGACGCGTGGGCGCTGCGCGGGGACCCGTCGATCCCGATCATCGCGATCCGCGACAATCCGATCTTCGCGCTGGGCGCGCTCGGCTGCGTCGCCGATTCGGAGCGGGTGCGCGCCGGCAGCTGCGCAGCTCCGCGTGGTGAGGTGCTGCTCGAGGATGGACTCGCCGACGCGGTCCGCCTCGATCCTGCCGCGCATCTCGTCGACTTCACCGACTTCATGTGCGACGACGTCGAGTGCGACCTCGTGGTCGGCGGAGTGATCGTCATGCGCGACCACCTGCACCTCACCGCAACATTCGCGCGCACCCTCGCGCCGTACCTCGACCGCGAGCTCGCGGCGGCGGTGGGATGAGCCCTACGCCGTCGGTGCGTCGACCAGCGCCGGCATCGGCGCCCAGTCGCGGTCGCGCGCAATCGTGCGCCCGTCCTTGAGCCCGCGCCACAGGTTGCTCGTGCCGCGGACGGTGCGCTCGACGAACACGAGCCGGATGAGCTCCTTCGCGAACGTGAGCGCGGTGCCCAGGCCGAACAGCACGGGGTTGTAGACGCCGAGCGCTCGGTAGTAGCGCTTGATGATCGCCCGATTGCGCATGATGTAGTACCGGTAGGCGTTGCTCGACGCGTTCATGTGCCGCACGCCCATGTCCCACTGCTTGATCTCGCGCGTGCGCCGCAGCACGAACTCGTCGACGATCACCGACGGGGTGCGCCGCGAGGCGAGCCAGCCGTACAGCTGGTCGTCCCAGTAGATGAAGAACCGGGGATCGGGCAGGCCGATCTGGGCGACGATGTCGCGATGGATGAACATGCCCTCGAAGCATCCCGAGTTCATCGGCTTGTAGCCCGACGCGTCGAAGGATGCCGGGGCGAAGGGGATCGGGATGCCCATGCGCTCGGCGATGCGGTACTGCCAGTAGAACTCGCTGCCGTCGTAGTCGTAGCGGCGGCCCTGGATGCTCTTGAACCGCGGGGCCCAGCGGCCCATCTTCGCCAGGCCGTCGGGGATGACCTCGACGTCGTCGTCCATGAGCCAGATCCACTCTGAGCCCAGTTCGTACGCGATGCGCACGCCCTCGCTGAAGCCGCCGGAGCCGCCCGTGTTCGTCTCGAGGCGCTGGTAGACCAGCTCGGTGCCGATCCGATCGCGGAAGGACTCGACCACCTCGGCCGTGTCGTCGGACGACGCGTTGTCGACGATGACGACGCGACCCGGCTTGGGGTCCATGAGCGTGATGCTCTCGAGCAGCCGCGTGAGCAGCGCCGAACGGTTGAAGGTGACGACGGCGATGGACGCGGTGGACGGGTCGAACGTGGCGGCGGGGGTGGGCATGGCCCGAGAATCCTACCCCGGGCGCCTGGCAGCTAGGTGCGACCGTCGCCGGGCGCCCCCAGATCGCTCACCGGCTCCTCGGTTCCGATCCGCTCACGCCACGACCGGGACTGCCCGGCGCGCACGGCGCACAGCACGAGCAGCATCCAGCCGAGGCCCGCGAGCGTGAAGCTCTCGAACATCGAGTCGACGAGGAGCGCGACGAGCATCAGCGGCGTCCAGGCGTACACGACCGACCGGCGTTCGCTCGCGGTGAGCCACGAGCGGACCAGCGCGATGCCGGCGAAGGCGACGAACACGAGCAGCCCGGCCCACCCCAGCTGCAGCAGCACGTCGAAGTACGCGTTCAGACCCGTCGCATGCGATGCGTCGAGTACGTAGTTGAGCACGTTGAAGGGGAACTCCTGCGGGTTCCACGGGCCGAACCAGCCCCATCCCTGCACGGGGCGCACGCGCAGATAGTCGACCATGAGGTTCCACAGGTCGACGCGCGTGGAGAAGTCCGAGCCCGCGCCGAGCCACGCGATGATGGGATGCCGCGCGACGTAGCCGACGACGAGGCCGACCGCCACGAGCGCCCCCAGCACCCACTGCAGCGCGGTCCGGCGCGCCGGCGGGGTGTGGCGCACGAGCGTGAGGACGCCGACGGCGACTCCGACCGCGGCGGCGAGCACGACCACGGTCGGCGAGTCGCTGAGCGCGGCCAGCAGACCGCCGAGCACCACCGAGAAGATCGAGACGCCCGCGCGCACGGACTGCGTGCGGTACTCGATGAGGAACGTGATGAGTGCGATGACCGCGACGAATCCGAGCAGGTTCCGGGTGCCGAAGATCCCCTGGATGGGGCCGAGCTCGGCGATGTCGCCCCGCACGCCGATGAACGCGAAGGGCATGTCGTAGATGATCCCCGACAGGATCTCGACGACGAGCGACAGCGTCAGCAGCACCCGCAGGACGTCGCCGAGCGCGCGCACGGTCTGCAGTGTGTCGCGCACATGGCCGATCGTGACGGCGAGGAACGCGATGGATGCCAGCGACACCCAGCCCCAGAACGAGCTGGGCGGATCGGTGCTCCAGAACACGCTGACCAGTGCCCACCCGACGAACACGACGAGCGTCGTCGGCACCAGCCGCACGAGCGAGATCTCGCGGCGACGGGCGACCAGCACGCCGAGGCCGAGCACGCACAGGCCCGCGATGACCGTCGCGTACGTGACGCGTCCGACCATCCGCTCGATGAGGTACGACGCGAACACGGCGGCGAGCACCGTGAGGGTGTACGCCCGCGCGAAGGCGGCGGATGCCAGCAGCGCGCCGAGCCACGACGGCGAGCCCGCTGCGCGCCTCACGGCTCCTGCTTCAGCGGCTCACCGCGTTCGATCGCGGCGCTGTGCTCGGCGGGTCCGACGCCCACGATGGGCGACTGCTTGATCTTGGCGCCGAACATCACCAGCAGCATCCAGCCCCATGCGAGCAGCGGGCCGGACTCGGCGAGGCCCTGCACGAGCACGATGGCGCCGAACAGCGAGGGGAGCAGCGTGAGGGCCGAGTACGGACGATCGGCGCGCAGGTCCCAGCGGGGGCGGTCGACGGCGAAGAACCACGCCCGCCACACGTAGGCGAGGTACACGAACCCGAGCAGCACCAGTCCGATGACGCCGAGCTGCAGATAGACGTCCACCCACACGTTGTGCGCCTGCATGACCGTCTGGTCGTGATCGATGATCCAGCCGTCGAACGCGGGCTCGCTGGGCAGCCACGGTGTCGCGAAGCCCCACCCGGTCACAGGGCGCTCGGCGGCCTTCGCGCTCACGATCTCCCAGATGCGCTCGCGCCCGGTGAGGTCGGCGCTGCGGCCGAGGGCCGTGAAGATCGGGTCGCGCCAGATCCACAGCGCGGCGGCGCCGCCGAGCCCGAGGACGGCGTAGCCGATGTAGTACCGGGTGCGTTCGCCGGGGCGACGCGTGCGGCGCATGAGCAGGATCGTCACCAGCACGAGCGCCGTGCCCGCGGCCGCCACGTACGCGGTCGCCGAGCCGGCGCGGTAGAACAGGTAGGCGGCGAGGACGATCCACGCCCACAGGAACCCACGGCGGGGGGCGCGTGCGGCGATGCGCACCGCGAACACCACGATCGCGAGCAGCGCGACCGGCGCCAGCAGGTTCGCGTTGCCCATGATCCCCTGGATGCGACCGCCGTCGAAGAGGTTGTCGCGCGACCAGTAGAGGATCGGGTCGACCGGCTCGGTGCGCGGCACGAAGCCAGGCAGCAGCGGCACGCCGACGAAGACCGAGACCCACAGCTCGAACAGCAGCGACAGCATCAGCACCCACTTGAGTGCCGACGCGAGAGCGCGCACGAGCTCGTGCCAGGTGAGGACGCTGCCGACGAAGAGCGACTGCAGCATCGTCAGGAACAGCAGCAGCAGCGTGAGGGCGCTGGCCAGCGGCCACGCCGACCACAGCAGCGACGCGAGCGCCCACGCCGAGTACGCGACGACGAACCAGGGCAGGCGACGCCACTGCAGCGGCGGCCGGACGACGAACCACAGCGCGATCGAGACCACGCCCGCGCCGATGATGATGGCCGCGGTGATCGGCTCGCCGAAGGCGTTGACCCACGCGGTGCCCGCGAGCGCCGTGAACAGCACGAAGATGCACCAGCCGCGCAGCATGAGATGCCCGGTCTTCTCCCTCACCGGCGCTGCGGGCGGCGCGGCAGCCTGGTGTCTCGTGTGCACGGCCATCGCATGAAAGGCTACCGCGCAGCGCATCTAGGCTGAGGGGATGCTCGTGCCCCTGGTGAACGAACCCCGCGACTACGCCTGGGGGTCGAACTCCCTCCTCGCCGAACTCGAGGGCCGTCCCGCTGCCGAGCAGCCCGAGGCCGAGGTCTGGTTCGGCGACCACCCGGCCAGCCCCGCGCGCACGTCCGACGGAACGCCGCTGGACGCGTGGCTCGCGGATGCCGGCGCCACCGGGGCTCCGCAGCGGCTGCCGTTCCTCGTGAAGCTGCTGGCCGCGGCATCCCCGCTGTCGATCCAGGCGCACCCGTCGAAGTCGCAGGCGGAAGAGGGCTTCGCACGTGAGGAGACGGCCGGCATCCCGCGGGACGCCGGCCACAGGACGTACCGCGACGACAACCACAAGCCCGAGGTGCTCGTGGCCGTCAGCGACCGTTTCCGCGCCCTCGCCGGCCTGCGCGACCTCGACGCGACGCGCCGGCTCGTCGCGGGCCTCGGCGCCGCGGGCGCCCCGCTGCACGCCCGTCTCGACGGCGACGACCTCGCGCCCGCACTGGCGTGGGCGCTCGCCCCGGATGCCGCGGACGAGGTCGCGGGCGTCGTCGCGGCCGTCGTCGCGCAGGACCCCGTCGGCGAGTTCGCGGCCGAGCTCGCGCTGCTGCACGACCTCGCGCGGGACAACCCCGGCGATCCGGGGGTGCTCGTCGCGCTGCTGATGAACCTCGTCACGGTGAGCGCGGGAGAGGCGCTGTACCTGCCGGCGGGGGTGCTGCACGCGTACGTGGAGGGGCTCGGCGTCGAGGTGATGGCGACCAGCGACAACGTGCTGCGCGGCGGCCTGACGCCCAAGCACGTCGACGTCGCCGGCTTGCTGTCGATCGTCGACCCGCGGCCGGGGGCGCCGATCGTGCTCGATCCGGTCGTCGTCGGACCCGGCGTCGTGCGCCTGGCCCCCGGCATCCCGGACTTCGAGATCGTGTGTATGCAGGCCGCCGAGCACGGCCCGGTGCGGCTCGAGCTGACAGGCGTCGCCGTGGCGGTGTGCACGGCGGGCGAGGTCACCGTGACCGGCGGGGGAGCAGCATCCCGCGATCTCGTGCCCGGCCGCGCGCTGCTGGCGACTCCCGACGAGACCGCGCTCACTGTGACCGGGCGAGGAACGCTCTACGTCGCCGTGCCGGGCCGCGATTGATCGCCACCGCGTCGTCGTGATCACATCGCGACACGCCGACGGCGCGTCGTGAAGGTTCAAGACCGGGTTGAGGCTTTAGTATCCGCGACTTGACCGCGACGAATTACACGGGTGTAATTGCAGTCACACGCGGAACCAGCGTGATGGGGGAAACAGGGGGAGGACGAGATGACGGGCTCACAGTACCGTTCCGGCGTTCCCGACAATTGGTTCGTCGACCCGGTCCGGCTCGGGGTGCCGGGCGTGCGTCAGGCCGAGGAGGTCGACGACGACAGCGCGCTGTCGTGGCAGACCGACGCCTTGTGCGCGCAGACCGACCCCGAGGCGTTCTTCCCGGAGAAGGGCGGCTCGACCCGTGACGCGAAGCGCATCTGCGGCTCGTGCGACGTCCGGGGCGAGTGCCTCGAGTACGCGCTGCAGAACGACGAGCGCTTCGGGATCTGGGGCGGCCTCAGCGAACGCGAGCGTCGGAAGCTCAAGAAGCGCGCCGGCTGACTGAGACGGTACATCGCGCGATCATCCGCGCGCGGCGCGTGCATCGCGCCAGTCGGCTCCGTCCCGCCTAGGCTGACGGCGTCATGCCCGCCAGAGTCCACGCCCTGCTCGTCGTGCGCCCCGACGGCCGCACGCCTGCGGCGTTCCATCTTCGCCGAACCCTCG
>JAUHVN010000106.1 GCA_030425055.1 Actinomycetes bacterium
ACCGTCCGGTCGGCGAGGTCAGGCATCCGTCCCGCGGATCCCCGACGTCGACTCGATGACGGGCTTCATCTTGCGGTCGAGCGCCTCGAAGAACATCGACAGCGGGAACTCGTCGTCGAGCACGGCGTCGGTGTAGCCCTTCGGCGGACCCGCGAGGATGTCGTCGTCGAGGCCGCGCGCCCACGCCGAGGCCGGGTGGGGCGTGAGCGTCGTGCGCACGAGGTCGTACGCGGCGAGCCAGTGCGCCGTCTTCGGGCGATCGATCGAGCGCCAGTACAGCTCGTCGATCGCGTCGCCCAGGGCGACGACGGCGGCCGGCACCTCGTCCCAGTCGAACGCGAGGGCGGTGTCGGTCCAGTGCAGCACGCCGCGCTGGTGCAGCCACGCGAACAGCAGCTGCCCGCCGAGGCCGTCGTAGTTGCGCACGCGGGACCCGGTGATCGCGAAGCGGAAGAGGCGGTCGAAGATCACCGCGTACTGCACGAGCACGGCGTGCTCGAGCGTCTCCGCTTCCACCGCGTCGAGCTCGTCACCCTCCTCGACCCGCGCGCGCAGACGCTTCGTGATCGCGACGCACTCGCGGAACGCCGTGAGGTCGCACCGCAGCTCTTCGAGCGAGTACAGGAAGTACGGCATCCGCTGCTTGATCATGAACGGATCGAATGGAAGGTCGCCGCGCATGTGCGTGCGGTCGTGGATGATGTCCCACATCACGAACGTCTTCTCGGCGAGCGCCTGGTCGTCGAGCATCCGCGCGGCGTCGTCGGGCAGGTCGAGCTTGGTGATGTCGGCTGCGGCGCGCACGACACGGCGGTAGCGGGCGGCCTCGCGGTCCTGGAAGATCGCACCCCACGTGAAGGCGGGGATCTCGCGCATCGCGACCGTCTCGGGGAACAGCACGGCGCTGTTGGTGTCGTAGCCGGGCGTGAAGTCGATCAGCCGCAGCGAGACGAACAGCTTGTTGCCGTAGTCGCCCGCCTCGAGCTGGGCGATGAACTCGGGCCAGATGACCTCGACGAGAAGCGCCTCGACGTGCCGGTTCTGCGACCCGTTCTGCGTGTACATCGGGAACACGACGAGGTGACGGATGCCGTCGACACGGTGCCGCTGCGGCTGGAAGGCCACGAGCGAGTCGAGGAAGTCGGGCTCGGCGAAGTCCGAGGCGACCCAGCGCTCGAAGTCGGCGACGGATGCCTGCAGGTAGGCGTCGTCGTGGGGGAACAGCGGACGCAGCGCCTCGATCGACGCGGTGATGGTGGCGACGTGCTCGCGGGCGGCCGCGTGGTGCGCGGCATCCGGGATCGAGCCGTCCTTGATCTGCATCGACTGGAGCGCAGTAGCGGCGGCCTTGAGGTCGAGCCAGGCGGCGGTGCGCTCCACGTCCTCGACTCGGTTGTCGAGTAGCCCCGAAGGGGCGTATCGAGACACCGGCTCTCCGATGATGGACTGTGCGTTGTGCGCGGTCAGGGACATGGGAACCTCCGATCGGAAGTGGACGGGAAAGTTTCCTGCGGACGCAGGTCTTCACCGGTATTCTTCCACGTATGGAGGATGCTGTCGACACGCAGATCGTGCGCGAGGTCTCGCTGAACGCCCGCGCGACCCTCGCCGAGCTCTCCGAGGCGGTGGGGCTGTCGGTCTCGGCCGTGCAGGCGCGGCTGCGCCGGCTCGAAACGCGCGGCGTCATCACCGGGTACCGCGCGTCGATCGACCCCGAGGCCGTCGGCAAGCCGCTGTCGGCCTTCATCGAGATCACGCCGCTCGACCCCGCGCAGCCCGACATCGCGCCCGAGCAGCTGCAGCACCTCGACGCGATCGAGGCGTGCCACTCGATCGCGGGCGAGGCGAGCTACATGCTGTTCGTGCGGGTAGCGACCCCGCGCGACCTCGAGGCGCTTATCCGCGACATCCGCTCCGCGGCATCCGTCAACACCCGCACGACCGTCGTGCTGCAGACGTTCTACGAGAACCGCCCGCTGCTGCCCGCGTGACCCTTCGTCTCGCCGGCTTCGCCGGCTCGCTCAGGGACCAGATCGGGTCGCTGAGCGAGCGCAGCGAGACGAAGCGCGTCAATCGTGCTGGGGGAAGCCCAGGTTGATGCCGCCGTGCGACGGGTCGAGCCAGCGCGAGGTCACGGCCTTCTCGGCGGTGAAGAACTCGAACCCGTGGGTGCCGTACGCCTTTGCGTCGCCGAACAGCGAGGCCTTCCAGCCGCCGAACGAGTGGTAGGCCACCGGAACGGGGATCGGCACGTTCACGCCGATCATGCCGACCTGCACCTCGTGCTGGAAGCGCCGCGCGGCGCCGCCGTCGTTGGTGA
This sequence comes from Actinomycetes bacterium, assembly GCA_030425055.1. Taxonomy (GTDB): domain Bacteria; phylum Actinomycetota; class Actinomycetes; order Actinomycetales; family Microbacteriaceae; genus Microbacterium. The sequence goes on from JAUHVN010000106.1 coordinate 2,321, forward strand.
AGATGGCCGTGCCGTTGCCGAACGCGCCCGAGTTGATGAGGTCGAGGCCGTCCTCGTAGCCGTCGACGCGCACGACCGACAGCACCGGTCCGAAGATCTCGTCGCGGTAGGCCGCCGAGGTCGTCGGCACCCTGTCGATGAGCGTCGGACCGACCCAGAAGCCGTTGGGGTCGCCGTCGACCTCGATGCCGCGGCCGTCGACGACGACGGATGCCCCGTCCTCGGCGGCCACGTCGACGTACGACGCCACCTTGTCGCGGTGCACGCCCGTGATGAGCGGGCCCATGTCGCAGCCGCGCAGGCCGTCGCCGGTGCGCAGCTTCGCCATGCGGTCGGAGATCTTCTCGACGAGCGCGTCGGCGACCGAGTCGACGGCGAGCACGACCGAGATGGCCATGCAGCGCTCGCCGGCCGAGCCGAAGCCCGCGTTGACAGCGGCGTCGGCGGCGAGGTCGAGGTCGGCGTCGGGCAGCACGAGCATGTGGTTCTTCGCGCCGCCGAGCGCCTGCACGCGCTTGCCGTTGCGCGTGCCGGTCTCGTAGACGTAGCGGGCGATCGGGGTCGAGCCCACGAACGAGATCGCCTTGACCTCGGGGTGCTCGAGCAGGCCGTCGACGGCGACCTTGTCGCCGTGCACGACGTTGAAGACGCCGTCGGGCAGCCCCGCCTCGGTGAGCGCGGCGGCCATCCAGTTCGCGGCCGACGGATCCTTCTCGCTGGGCTTGAGGATCACGGCGTTGCCGGCGGCGATCGCGATCGAGAAGAACCACATCGGGACCATCGCCGGGAAGTTGAACGGGCTGATGATGCCCACGACGCCCAGCGGCTGGCGCAGCGTGTAGACGTCGATGCCGGTCGACACGTTCTCGCTGTAGGCGCCCTTGGTGAGCTGGCCGAGGCCGCACGCGAACTCCACGACCTCGAGGCCGCGGGCGATCTCGCCGTGCGCGTCGGAGAGCACCTTGCCGTGCTCGTTGGTCAGGATGCGGGCGAGCTCGTCCTTGCGGGCGTTCACGATCTCGCGGAACGCGAACATCACCTGCTGGCGCTTGGCGATGCTGGCGTCGCGCCACGATGCCGCGGCATCCGACGCCACCTGCACGGCCTGATCCATGTCTTCGGCGGTGGCGAAGCGCACCTGGCGCTGCACGGTACCGAGGGCGGGGTTGAACACATCGCCGGTGCGGTCGGATGCTCCGGCCCAGGGTGCGCCCCCGACCCAGTGCTCGACGATCGTGGTCGCGGACTCGGTCTCGCGCTCGAGGGTCGTGGTGTCGGTCATGTTCGTCTCCTCCGTCGGAGCCGGTCGTGGGGCCCCGTACCAGTGTGCGCCGATTCACGGCGGGGTGACACCCCGGCCGTGAGACGACCTGTCCGGATCAGCGCGCCGCCTCGACCAGGCTGATCGCCTCGTCGTAGACCGCGACGGCCTGCGCCACCTCGTCGGCGGTGACCACGCACGGCGGCACGACGTGCACGCGGTTCTCGGCCGTGAACGGCATCACGCCGCGCGCGACGATCTCGGCCTTGAGCCGCCCGAGGTCGGCCGCCGGCAGCGGCTCGCGCGTCGCGCGGTCGGCGACGAACTCCATCGCCCAGAACACGCCTTCGCCGCGCACTTCGCCGATGAGCGGATGCCGCTCCTGCAGCTCGCGCAGCGCGGGGCCGATCACGTCCTCGCCGATGCGCCACGCGTGGTCGACGATGCCCTCCGACTCCATCGCGTCGATCGAGGCGACGATCGTCGCGGCGGCGAGCGGATGCCCTGAGTACGTGAGGCCGCCGGGGAACACGCGCTCGTCGAACGTCGCGGCGATCTCGTCCGAGATCAGCACGCCGCCGATGGGCACGTAGCCCGAGTTCACGCCCTTCGCGAAGACGATGAGGTCGGGCACGACGTCGTAGCCCTGGAAGGCGAACCACCGACCGGTCCGGCCGAAGCCCGCCATCACCTCGTCGAGGATGAGCACGATGCCGTACCGGTCGCACAGCGCACGGACGCCCGCGAGGTAGCCGGGCGGGGGCAGCAGGATGCCGGCGGTGCCGGGCACCGATTCGAGCAGCACCGCCGCGATCGTGTCGGCGCCCTCCGACTGGATCACCCGTTCGAGGTGGTGCAGGGCGCGCTCCGACTCCTCCTCGGGCGTTGTCGCCCAGAACTCGGAGCGGTAGAGGTACGGGCCGAAGAAGTGCACGTGGCCGCGCGCGTAGCGGTTGGGCAGGCGCCGCCAGTCGCCGGTCGCGACGATCGCGCCGCCGGTGTTGCCGTGGTAGGAGCGGTACGTCGACAGCACGGTGTCGCGGCCCGTGTGCAGCCGGGCCATTCGGATGGCGTTCTCGTTGGCGTCGGCGCCGCCGTTGGTGAAGAACACCTTCGAGAAGCCCGCCGGCGCCTTCGAGATGATGCGCGCCGCGGCTTCGCCGCGCTGCAGGTTCGCTGTCGCGGGTCCGATGGTCGCGAGCTGGTCGGCCTGCTCGTGGATCGCGGCGACGACGGCCGGATGCTGGTGGCCGATGTTCACGTTGACGAGCTGGCTCGAGAAGTCCAGCATCCGGTTGCCGGCGTGATCCCACACGGTCGCGCCCGATCCGCCCGCGACGACGGGCAGGTCGAGCCCGCCCTGGGCGAGCCAGGAGTGGAACACGTGGGCGCGGTCGAGCTGCTTCGCGCGCGCGTCGAGGTCGTGATCGGTCATGCCGCGATCTTTCCCGATCGGGATGCGGGGCGCCAGGGGAGGCGTCCGCCTCCTGTCGGTTTGCAAGGCTGATCAATTGATCAGTAGGCTCACCCACGTGACCGAGGACGAGCGCAACGCGCGGGCCCGCATCGTCGCGGCTGCACTCGTCCTCTTCGCCGAGCGCGGCCCGGACGCCGTCTCGCTGCGCGACGTCGCAGCGGCGGCCGACGTCTCCCAGCCGCTCATCTCGCACCACTTCGGCTCGCGGGAGGGGCTGCGCGCGGCGGTCGACGACCACGTCACCGCCGCCTTCGATCATCTCCTCGACATGAGCACCGAAGAGCTCGCGGCGCCCTCGGGCGGCACGGCATCCGGGTTCGTCGAGGCCCTGCTCGCAGGCCTGCCTCCCGGCTCGGCCGTCCCCGCCTACCTACGGCGGATGCTGCTGTCGGGCGAGCCCGCCGGTCGCGCGCTGTTCCGCCGCTGGTACGACGTGAGCCTCGACCTGCTGCAGCGGCTCGAGGCCGCGGGAGTCGCCCGTACGACGGCTGATCCCGCGATGCGCGCCGCGTTCCTGCTCGCCAACGACCTCGCGGTCATCCTGCTCCGCGACCCGCTCGCCGACGTCCTCGGCGACGACCCCCTGTCCGCTGACGGCCTGCATCGGTGGGCCGACGACGCCATGGACGCCTACACGCGAGGCGTCTTCCGAGAGGAATCCGAATGACCACGACCGTCACGATCGACCGCGGTGTCCGCACGCAGGGGCTCACGCGGGTCTTCGGCTCGGGAGACGCCGCCGTCCACGCGCTGAAGGGAGTCGACCTCGACATCGCATCGGGCGAGCTCGTCGTGATCCTGGGGCCCTCGGGGTCGGGCAAGACGACGCTGTGCAACATCCTGGGCGGAATCGACCGGGCGACCTCGGGTTCCGTGCTCGTCGCAGGCGAGGACATCTCGGATCGCGACCCCGGCAAGCTCAGCGACTTCCGCCGCGACCACGTGGGCTTCATCTTCCAGTTCTTCAACCTCATCCCGACCCTGACCGCGCGCGAGAACGTCGAGGTCATCATCGAGATGACAGGCCGCGGCGACAAGGGCCGTGTGCCCGAGCTGCTGGAAGCGGTGGGCCTCGGCGACCGCATGGACAACTTCCCCGCCCAGCTCTCGGGCGGGCAGCAGCAGCGCGTCGCGGTCGCGCGGGCGCTGGCCACCGACCCCGACATCCTCTTCGCGGACGAGCCCACCGGCGCCCTCGACCTGCCGACCGGGCGTCAGATCCTCGGCCTGCTGCAGGATCTGCACCAACAGGGGCGCACGGTCATCATCGTCACCCACAACGTCTCGGTCGCCCAGATCGCCGACCGGGTGGTGACGGTCGTGGACGGGCAGGTCGAGTCCTCGGAGGTCAACGAGAACCCCGCGGCTGCCGCCGACGTCACCTGGTGAGTGCGATGCGGGCCTCCACCAGGAAGATCTACCGCGATCTGTGGCGTCAGCGCGGACAGGTGATCGCCGCCGGCATCACCATCGGTCTCGGCGTTCTCATCTACATCTCCACCGCCGGCGCGTATCAGAACCTGTCTGCCAGCTACGAGGCGACCTACGACCGTCTCGCCTTCGCCGATCTGGTCGCCTCGGGAGGCGACGCGGATGCCGTCGCGCAGGCCGCGCTGGACGCGGGCGCCGACGACGCGATCACCCGCACCCAGGTCGATCCTCCGATGCTGATCGACGACGTCAAGCTCCTCGGCCGCGTGATCTCGGTGCCGGCGGACGCACACCCCACGATCGACGACGTCGATGTGATCGACGGCGGGTACCTCGACGGGACCCCGGGCGACATCCTGCTCGAGACGCACGCCGCGGATGCCTTCGGGATCGGAGTCGGGGACTCCTTCGAGGTCTACACGATCGCCGGCTGGCAGGAGGTCACCGTGGCGGGCGTGGTCGACTCGCCCGAGTACCTCTGGCCGGCGCGCAGCCGACAGGAGATCCTGAGCGATCCGATGTCGTTCGCGGTGGTGTTCGCGGCGAGCGACGACGTCGCCGGGTGGTTCGGAATCCCCGCGAATCAGGCGCTGGCGCTGCTGCCTTCCGGTGCCTCCGACGACGAGCTCGACACCGTGTCGGACGCGATGAGCGACGCGGGGGCAGCCTCGGTCGAGACACAGGAGGATCAGCCGTCGAACGCGACGCTCTCCGAGGACCTGCAGGGCTTCGATCAGATGTCGATCGCGTTCCCCCTCATGTTCCTCGCTGCGGCGGGCGTCGCCTCGTGGGTGCTGCTGACCCGGCGCATCGTGCAGGAGAGGCCGATCATCGGCACCCTGATGGCGGCCGGGGCCCGTCGCGGCCGCGTGCTCAGACACTACCTCGGGCAGGGCCTCGTGATCGGGCTCGCCGGTTCGATCGTGGGTGCGATCGGCGGCGTGTTCGCGAACACGTGGGTCACCTCGGCGTACACCGGCTTCGTCGGCATACCGGACACGGTCGTGCGCAACTACCCCTGGATGATCCTGGCCGGACTCGTGTTCGGAGCGGTGATCGGGATGCTCGGTGCCCTGGGTCCGGCGGTCACCGCGTCGCGCACGGCACCGGCGGCGGCGATGCGCACCCAGGCCGAGGTGAAGGCGCCGGGGCGGTGGAGCGCCTTCGTCGCACGTCAGCGGTGGCTGTCGACCTCCGGACGCATGGCGCTGCGCGATGTCGTGCGGTCGAAGCGCCGTACCTTCGCGACGATGCTCGGCGGCATTCTGTCCCTTGTCGTCGTCCTCACCTCTGTGGGGCTGATGACCTCGATGCTGCTCGCGATCGAGACCCAGTTCTCCGAGGTCGAACTGGAAGACGCGAATGTCGTGGCGCAGGCCGGTGTCGGCATCGGCGATCAGCTCGGAGAGCTCGACGGCGTGAGCGCCGTCGAGCGAACCGAGACGGGCAAGGTGACAGTCAAGGGCGGCGACGACTCCTACGCCACCGTGCTGCACGGGTTCGAACCCGACACCCGCATGCACGGGTTCATCGGAATGGACGGCGACCTCATCCCGCTGCCGACCGAGGGTGTCCTCGCCGGACACAGCATCGGAGACCTGCTGGACGTCGAAGCAGGCGACAGGATCACGCTGTCCACCGAGGCCGGCGACGTCGACGTCACGATCACGGCCTTCCTCGATGAGCCGATCGGCACCGCCGTCTACGCGACGAACGAGATCGCGGCAGGCATCCTGCCCGACGCCGACGTCGAGACCTATGCGCTCTCCTATGGCGACGGCGCCGACCGCGAGAGTCTGCGCAGCGACATCACCCAGCTCGAGGGAGTCGTCGCCTACCAGGACGTGCGCTCCGTCGTCGGCATCCTCGACCAGTACCTGGGACTCTTCTGGGCCTTCATCGGCGTCATGATCCTCGCCGGCACTGCCCTCGCGCTGGCCGTGATGTACGTCACGATGGCCGTCAGCGTGATCGAGCGAACCGGTGAACTGGCCACGCTGCGCGCCGCCGGGGCACCGCACCGCAAGGTCGCCGGCGCGATCGCGCTCGAGAACATGATCGCGACACT
>JAUHVN010000107.1 GCA_030425055.1 Actinomycetes bacterium
CGTCGTCCGTCCGGTCCGGGACGTCGATGCCGAGGCGTTGGGCAGGGTGCACGCGACCTGCTGGCACGAGACGTACGACCACCTCATCAGCAAGGCGGCGCTCGAGGCGATCTCGCCGAAGCGCCTCGCCGAGCTGTGGACCCACTGGGCCGTCCAGGGCCCGGACTTCAAGATGTTCGCCGCGCTCGTCGACGGCGAGATCGTCGGATTCGCCGGCTCCGGCCCCGCTCGCGACCGCGATGCGCCCGCCAACCGCGAGCTGTACTTCATCTACCTGCTCGACGCGTGGCACGGCACCGGCATCGGCCAGCGGCTGTTCGACGCGGTCGTCGAAGACGGTGAGTCGCTGTATCTGTGGGTCGCCGACGACAACCCCCGCGCCCACCGGTTCTACGAGCGCAACGGGTTCCGTCTCGACGATGCGTCGCACACCGAGCCCTTCCTCGGCGAGACGCTCACCGAGGTGCGCTTCACGCGCTGACACCCGAGTGCTGCAGGCCTGGGCCCTGGAGGGCATCCCCGAGATCGTTCCGGGCACCGACCTGGTCGACACGATCGCGCGATCGGCGGGGTCGTCGCTGCGCGACGGCGACATCCTCGCGGTGACGTCGAAGATCGTCTCGAAGGCCGAGGGGCGCATCGTCGCCGCGGACGACCGCGAGGACGCGATCACCGCCGAGACGGTGCGTGTGGTCGCGACGCGCACGTCGCCGACGGGGCACACCACCCGCATCGTCGAGAACCGCCTCGGCATCGTCTCTGCCGCCGCGGGCGTCGACGCGTCCAACACCGCCGAGGGCACCGTGCTGCTGCTGCCGATGGATCCGGATACCTCGGCCCGCGCCCTGTGCGCCGGCCTGCGCGAGCGACTCGGCGTCACCGTCGGCGTGCTCATCACCGACACCCTCGGCCGCGCGTGGCGCGACGGTCAGACCGACACCGCGATCGGCGCGGGCGGGGTGCACGTCTTCGAGGATCTGCGCGGCGGCACGGATGCCGAGGGTCGGCCGTTGCTGGTCACCCTGCCGTGCGTGGCCGACGAGCTCGCCGCGGCCGCCGACCTCGTCAAGGGCAAGACCTCGCGGCGGCCCGTCGCGGTCGTGCGAGGTCGCGCCGACCTCGTGGGAGACCTCGACCTGCCGGGCGCCCGCTCGATCGTGCGCGCCGGCGAGAACGACATGTTCCGCCTGGGCGCCGACGAGGCGTACGCCGCGGGATACGCGGCGGGTGCGGCATCCGTCGTCGCGGACGCCTGACCCGCCGCGCGCCCGATCAGCCGCGGTCGCGCAGCACGACCTCGCCCGCCGAGAGCGTCACGTCGATCGTGCTGATCGCGCCCGGGGAGGAGCCGATGCGGTTGTCGAATTCGCCCGCGCTGACGTCGGAGCGGATCGTGTAGTCGCCGGTCGGCACCGTGAGCCGCAGCGAGCCGGCGTTCGTGACGACCGCGACATCGCGGGGCTGGTCGCCGGTGAGCCGGGCGACGAGCGCCCCGGCATTGACCTGCAGGTCGGCGTCGCGCACGTCGACCAGGTCCAGCGTGGCGCCGCCGGCATTGAGCTCCGCGGAGACCCGTTCGACCGTGCCCGATACGCTGACGCTGCCGGCGCCGACGAACAGGTCGAGCTCGGCGAAGTCGCCGACGACGTCCAGCTCGCCGGCAGCGATCCGGAAGTCGCCGACGAGTGTGTCGTCCTGAAGCGATTCGGGCAGCGTCAGCACGGCTCGGCCCGCGCCACCGAACCAGAAGGGCCCGAACGACCGCGGCGAGGCCACCTGGAGGGTTCCGCCGTCCTGCGCGAACGTCCAGCCGTCCAGGCCCCGAGCCGACACGACCGAGAGCTCGATCTCGCGCGTGTCGGCGAACACGACCTGCACGGTGCCGGCCGTGACGTCGACCACGATCGCGTCGACGCCTCGCACGGCCGCCCCGGTGAGGGACCGGCTCTCGCTGCGCACGCTCGAGGCGGCCACGGTGGAGAAGACCGCGCCGAGCACGGTGCCGACGACGATCATCGCGCCGACCACGATCGCGATGACCGCGAACACCCGGGATGCCCCCGATGTCCGCTGCGGCGGATTCGGCTCGGTCGGGGCGGGCGGGCCCGCCGGGACGGGAGGCGGAGCGATCGTGGTCATGACTGGGGTCCGTTCTGCGCCGAGGCGTCGTGGTGGATGTAGGCGAGCGCGGCGAGCACTCTCCGGTTGCCGGAGTCGTCCGGCTCGAGGTCGAGCTTCTGGAACACCGCGGTCACGTGCTTCTCCACGCTCCCCTCGGTGATGTACAGCGTGCGGGCGATCGCCTGGTTCGATCGGCCCTCGGCGATGAGCGCGAGCACGGTGGCCTCGCGGTCGGTGAGGCGCTGCATCCGCTCGTCGCGCCCGCGGCGCGCCAGCAGCTGGGCGACGACCTCGGGGTCGAAGACGGTGGCCCCGTCGCCGATGCGCTGCAGCGTCTCGAGGAACTCGGCGACGTCGGTCACGCGGTCCTTGAGCAGGTAGCCGAGGGCGCCGCCCTTCCCGGCGAGGAGGTCGGCGGCGTAGCGCTCCTCCACGTACTGCGACAGCACCAGCACGGCGAGGTCGGGCCACGCCGCCCGCAGCCGCAGCGCGGCGCGCACACCCTCGTCGGACCAGGTGGGTGGCAGCCGCACGTCGAGGATCGCGAGGTCGGGCGCCGAGTCGGCGACCCGCTCGTCGATCCCGTCGGCGTCGGCCAGAGCGGCGACCACTTCGTGCCCGGCATCCTCGACCAGCCGGACCAGGCCTTCGCGCAGCAGCGCGGAGTCTTCGCAGATCAGGATGCGCACGGCACGCTCACCTCCAGGCTCGTGGGGCCCCCGGCGGGGCTGTCCAGGCGCACCTGCCCGCCGGCGGCGGCGATGCGGTTGGCGATCCCGTCGAGTCCCCCGCCAGGCACGAAGCGTGCCCCGCCGATGCCGTCGTCTTCGACGCGCGCCCAGAGCGTCGCGCCGTCGCGCAGTCGGACGACGACGCGGGTCCGACCGGCGCGGGCGTGCTTCGCGGAGTTGGTGAGCGACTCGGCGATCGCGAAGTAGACCGCGGCTTCGGCATCCCGGCTGCAGCGGCCGGCGAGCCGCACGTCGAGGTCGACGGGAACGTGTGACCGACTGGCGAGGGCCGACAGCGCGGCGTCGAGTCCGCGGTCGTCGAGGACCGAGGCGTGGATGCCGCGGGCGAGCTGCCGCAACTCGGTGATGGCCGCCTTCGTCGAGGTGTGCGCCTCGGCGATCAGCTCCTTCGCGGCCGCCGGGTCGTCGTCGATCTTCTGCTGGGCCAGACCGAGCGTCATCCCGACCGAGACGAGCCGGGGCTGCACGCCGTCGTGGAGGTCGCGCTCGATGCGGGTGCGCTCGACGTCGGCCGCGCGCACCGCGCCGGCCCGCTGCGCCGAGGACGTCCGGGCCTGCTCGGCCAGCTGCGCCTCGCGCGAGGGGACCATGATCGCCTTCGCGAGCACGCCGTGCAGCAGGCCGACGCCGATGAGTGTGGCCGCGGACACCAGGGCGAGGAGCAGCCCCACGATCACCGCCCACGCCGCGGGAACCGACAGATCGGTGCCGGCGACGGAGAGCGATCCGGTCCGCGCGTACAGCGGCGCGAACAGAAGAGCGATCGAGGACGCCAGCACCGAGAACAGCGTGAGCGTGAGCACGCCCAGAATCGTGCTGATCGCGAGGTGGGCGATGCCGCGCCAGGCGTTCGGGTCGATGGCCTGCAGCCACAGCGTGTGCATCAGGCCGCCGAAGCCGGGCTTGGGGCTGGTGCGCGGGCGGCGCGGAGGCAGCCCGAAGCCGTAGAGGCCGTCGACGCGCGCACCCTCGAGCCAGCCGATGGCGAACAGCGCATAGATGAACGCCACCAGGAACAGGATGCCGATGCCGAGCAGCGGGATCAGCCCGACACCCACCGTGAGCAGCACCGCGAGCATCCCGAGCGCGACGGGGCCGACGACGCCGATGAAGGCGAGCTGTGCGATCGCGCCGGCGAGCCGACCCGGTGACGCGATCCGGGGTCCGGCTGCGGGTGCGCCGGGGGCCGCAGGGGCGGCCGCGGTCGGCGGCGCCGGCGGGGCGCTCGGTGTCGGTGGGACGATCGGAGGCGCGGGGGAAGCCGGAGAGTCAGGCGGCGAAGCGAGGGTCATGTCACCACGGTAGGACGCGCGGATGCCGCGCACCTCCGGGGCATCCGGACGCTTTCCCTCGGGTTATCCCCCGGATGCCGCGGGTCGGTCAGCGTCCGCTGACGGTTCCAAACATCTTGGCTATCGGTGCGAGGACGAGGGGGCGGGCGGCTGTCCAGGCGGCGGCGATGACGACGATCGAGGCGATGAAGATCCAGAACCCGAGCCAGTTGTCGGCGTACGCGTTCGGGTCGGTGCTCCCCTGCGCGGCGTACATGTGGTTGAGGTTACGGAGGGCCCCGGTGGCGAGGACGAGGGCGACGTGCACGATGATGAACGCGACGAAGTAGAGCATCACGGGGAAGTGCACTGCGCGGGCCCATTCGATCGGGTAGGCCTTGCTGAGTCCCTTGGCGTTCTTGGGCCACAGTCCCGACATGCGGAACCCGGTCGCGATCGCGAGGGGGGCGGCGAGGAACACGGTGGTGAAGTAGGCCAGCTGCTGCAGGCTGTTGTAGTTGACCCACCCGTTCTCGGTCGGCCAGTCCAGCGACACGTATTGCAGGGCGGCGCTGAACGCGTTGGGGAACACCTCCCAGCTGGTGGGCACGATCCGCATCCACTGACCGGTGACGAACAGCAGCACGATGAAGATGAGCCCGTTGACGATCCACAGCAGGTCGAGGGACTGGTGGAACCAGATCGTGAGGCTGACCTTGCCCTTCGGGTTGCCGCGGGGCGTCCAGAACGCGGTCGGGCGCTTCTCGGTGCGGATCGTGAGCCCCGACCGGATGATGAGGACCATCAGGAACACGTTGAAGAAGTGCTGCCACCCCAGCCACGCCGGGAACCCGACCGGCGCTCCTTCGGGCAGGTGGTACTCGCCCGGGTAGTCGGCGAGGAAGTCGGTGCCCCACTGCGTGGACAGCAGCCACCGGACGGCGAACACCGCCATCAGCCCGACGTAGACCAGGCCGCCGCCGCCGACCACGACGATCCCGGCCCATTGGGCCTTCGTGAACGGCCCGATCCGGGCCGGTTCCGGCTTCGGAGCGGGGCGATGCTGCGCGGACGCGCCCTCCCACACCGTGGGCGTGAACGGCAGCGGGGTCGACACGTCGTACGCCGGTGCGGCTTGTCTCTGTTCGACCGCGGCGGATGTGGCATCCGTTGTTGCGGCATCCACCGTTTGGCGCGGTTGAACCTCAGGGGCCGGGGCGTCGGCGGGTGCGGGCGCGGCGGTGCCGGCCGGCGGCCATGGCTCCCCACCCGGAGTGCGGGGCAGCCCGCGCCGCAGCGCGACTCCCCCGGCGGCCGCGGCGGCAGGCGCGGCGGCGGAAGGTGCGGGCGCCACCTCAGGTTCGACCGCGGCATTCTGCGGATCCGCGGGCGCGGCATCCACCGTTTGGCGCGGTTGAACCTCGGGTGCAGGGGCAGCGGATGCCGCAACCGCAGCGACCGCGCCGGCGGGCGGCCAGGGCTCGCCGCCGGGGGTGCGGGGCAGCCCGCGGCGCAGGGTCACCCCGGCGGCTGCGGCCGCGGGAGCGGGGGCGGGCGCTTCGTCTCGCTGCGCTCGCTCAGCGACCTGCGCGGCGGGTACTGCTGCTGTTTCGTGCGAGGGCGCCACATCTTTCTGGCGCGGTTGCACCGATCTGGCGCGGTCGGATGCCACGGATGCCGCACCCGCAGCAGCCGCAGCCGCGACCTGCACGGGGGCGTCGCCGTCGGGTGGGTACGGGTCGCCGCCGGGGGTCCGCGGCAGGCCGCGCCGGATCGTCGTCCCGAACGTCGCCATCAGCGGTGCCCTAGGCCTTCTTCTTCGCGTTCAGCGCGTCGATCAGCTGCGGGACCACGGTGAACAGGTCGCCGACGACGCCGAAGTCGGCGATCTCGAAGATCGGGGCGTCGCCGTCCTTGTTGATCGCGACGATCGTCTTCGCGGTCTGCATGCCCGCCTTGTGCTGGATCGCACCCGAGATCCCGAGCGCGACATACAACTGCGGGCTGACCGAGACACCGGTCTGTCCGACCTGGTACGACTGCGGCACGTACCCGGCATCCACCGCGGCACGCGACGCGCCCACCGCGGCGCCGAGCGCGTCGGCGAGGTCCTCGACCAGAGCGAACTTCTCCTCCGACCCCAACCCGCGACCGCCCGAGACGACCTTCGCGGCACCCCGCAGCTCGGGGCGGGTCGACGACACCACTGCGGCTTCGACCTCGCCGAACGTGGCGACCTTCCGACCGGATGCCGCCACCTCCAGGGTCTCCACCACCGGAGACTCGACGGCGGCTGCGCGGGCGTCGATGGAGCCTTGCCGGATCGTGACCACCGGAGCACCCCACGTCACCGCGGAATCGACGTTGTACGCGCCGCCGTAGACGGAATGGTGGGCGACCACACCCTCGGCGTCGCGCGAGACACCGACCGCGTCGACCGCGACCGCCGACTGCGACCGGGCCGCGAACCGTGCCGCGGCCTCACGCCCCTCGATCGAGTGCGACACCAGGATCGCGTCCGGCCGCACCAACGCTGCGGCCGCCGTCAGCGCGTCGGCGACATGCGCCGCCCCGCCCGCACCGGGCGCGGAGACCAGCACCGTACCGGCACCGGCAGCACCGGCATCCGCCGCCAGCTTCTCGTCACCGACCACCAAGGCGATCGGGGTGCCGACACCGGATGCCGCACCCAGCAGCCCCGCCGCCGACGACGCCAACTCCCCCGCGGGGGTGACGTCCAGCAGCACCAGGATCGAATCGTCCGCGAACTCCGCCATCACAAACCCCTTCACGCCAGCCGGTTCTCGATCAGGAACGCCGCGAGCTTCTCGCCGGCATCCCCCTCATCGGTGATCTTCACCCCGGCCTCACGCGGCGGCTTCTCACCCAACCCAATCACGATCGACCGCGACCACTCCGTCGAATGCGGATCGATCCCCAGGTCATCGAGAGAGATCGTCTCGAACGGCTTCTTCTTCGCCGCCATGATGCCCTTGAAGTTCGGGAACCGCGCATCCGGCAGCGCTTCGGTGATCGAGATCACCGCCGGCAGCTCCGCCTCGACCGTCACCGTGCCGCCGTCCGTCGCCCGCACCCCCGACACCGACGACTCGCCGATCTCCACCGAGTTCAGCATCGTCGCCGCCGGCACATCCAGCAGTTCCGCCACCATCACCGGGATGACCCCGCCCGTGCCGTCCGTCGACAGGTTCCCGCCGATCACCAGATCGAACCCGGTCCGCTTGATCGCCGCCGCGAGCACCTGCGCCGTGAGACCCAGGTCCGCGCCCAGCAGGCCCTCGTCGACGACCTGCACCGCCGACCCCGCACCCATCGCGAGACCCTTCCGCACCGTCGCCGCCGCATCCCCCGACGCCATCGACAGCACGACCACCTCGGTGCCCTCGTGCGCGTCCGCGTACGACAACGCGACCTCGAGCGCACGCTCGCCGATCTCATCGATCACACGCTCCGACGCGGCCCGATCCGCAAGACCGGTCTCCAACGACAGCTTGCGATCCCCATAGGTATCCGGGACCTCTTTGACCAGGACGACGATCTTCATTTCGCTCCGCTCCGTCGGTCTTCCGAGTCTACGGGCACCCGATACCGTGAAAGGAAAGACGGGAGGCGCCGCATGCCCAGGAACGCCCCGCTGCCGGTCGACCCGATCGCCGAGGCCAAGCGCCAGTGGGTGGCGCACGGCTGGCAGGATGCCGCGGCCGGCATGACCCTCGTCACGTCGATCATGCGCGCCCACCAGCTGCTGCTCGCCCGCATCGACGCGACGCTGCGGCCGTTCGGCCTGTCGTTCGCGCGGTACGAGATGCTGCGTCTGCTCGGCTTCACGCGCACCGGACGGATGCCGATGGCCAGCGCCATCGCGCGCCTGCAGGTGCATCCCACGAGCGTCACGAACACCGTCGATCGACTGACGCGTGACGGGCTCGTCGAGCGCGAGCCGCACCCGGTCGACGGCCGCGCGGCCATGCTCGTGCTGACGGATGCCGGGCGGGACCTCGTCGAGCGGGCGACGGCGGCGCTCAACACGAACGTGTTCGACAGCCCGGGGCTGCCCGACGAGGACACCGCCGAGGTCGTGCGGCTCATCGCGCGGCTGCGCAAGGGCGCCGGCGACTTCACCGATCCGCGGCCGCTGCCCGATCCGTTGTAACCCGTCACCGGTTCTGGAAGTCCGGCGACCGCTTCTCGCGGAAGGCGGCCATGCCCTCCTTCTGGTCGGCGGTGTCGAACAGCGACGCGAAGACGTGGCGCTCGAACCGCAGGCCCTCGGCGAGCGGGGTCTCCATCGCGGCATCCAGTGCCAC
>JAUHVN010000108.1 GCA_030425055.1 Actinomycetes bacterium
AGGCGGATGCCTCCGACGGCGACGAGGACGACGCCTCGGACGGCGTGCCGTGGTGGCGCCGCAACAAGAGCGGTCGCGAGAAGGATCCCGAAGACGGCATCGGTTCGCAGGACCTCACCGAGCTGCTGCCTCCGGGGTCGTCGCACGGCGGGTTCGAGCAGGCCATCACGCCGCCGGCGCCGCCTGCGCCGGTGATGCCGGATGCGACCACCGAGGTGATCGCGCCGGCCGCCGTGGCCGCCGTCGCCTCGACGGCCGTGCCGACGGGCCTGCGCGACGATGCGGCCCAAACGGTCGACGACGGCGTTCTGCCCGGCCTCGACGGCGTGGGGTCGACGGATGCCGGCGACTCGCCGCAGCGCCCGTACCGGCTGCCGTCCGTCGAGGCGCTCGCCGAGGGCACGCCGCACAAGTCGCGGTCCGCCGCGAACGACGCGGTCGTGGCCGCGATCACGGGCGTCCTCGAGCAGTTCCAGGTCGACGCCCGCGTCACGGGCTTCTCGCGCGGACCCACCGTCACCCAGTACGAGATCGAACTCGGACCGGGCGTGAAGGTCGAGCGCATCACGGCGCTCACCAACAACATCGCGTACGCCGTGGCATCCAACGAGGTGCGCATCCTCGCCCCGATCCCGGGCAAGAGCGCGATCGGCGTCGAGATCCCGAACACCGACCGCGAGATCGTCACCCTCGGCGACGTGTTGCGCTCACCCGCAGCCGAGTCGTCGACGCATCCGATGACGATCGGCGTCGGCAAGGACGTGGGCGGCGGCTACGTCGTCGCGAACCTCGCGAAGATGCCCCACCTCCTGGTGGCGGGTTCCACCGGGTCGGGAAAGTCGAGCTTCGTGAACTCGATGATCACGAGCCTGCTCATGCGCGCCAAGCCCGCCGACGTGCGCATGGTGCTCATCGACCCGAAGCGCGTCGAACTGACGTCGTATGCGGGCGTGCCGCACCTGATCACGCCGATCATCACGAACCCCAAGAAGGCCGCCGAAGCGCTGCAGTGGGTCGTCAAGGAGATGGACATGCGGTACGACGACCT
The DNA here is from genome assembly GCA_030425055.1 of Actinomycetes bacterium. GTDB lineage: Bacteria > Actinomycetota > Actinomycetes > Actinomycetales > Microbacteriaceae > Microbacterium. The sequence continues at coordinate 1,049 of JAUHVN010000108.1, forward strand.
CGCGTCGTTCGGGTTCCGCCACATCGACGATTTCAACAAGGCCGTGCGCGCCGGCGAGGTCGAGGTTCCGGTCGGCAGCGAGCGCGTGCTCAAGCCCTATCCGTACCTGCTGGTGGTCGTCGACGAGCTCGCCGACCTCATGATGGTCGCCCCGCGCGACGTCGAGGACTCGATCGTGCGCATCACGCAGCTCGCGCGGGCCAGCGGCATCCATCTCGTGCTCGCGACCCAGCGCCCGAGCGTCGACGTCGTCACGGGTCTCATCAAGGCGAACGTGCCCTCGCGTCTCGCGTTCGCCGTCACGAGCGTGACAGACTCGCGGGTCATCCTCGACCAGCCGGGCGCCGAGCGCCTCATCGGCCAGGGCGACGCGCTCTTCCTGCCCATGGGTGCATCGAAGTCGCTGCGCGTGCAGGGGGCGTGGGTGAGCGAGCCCGAGATCGAGAAGGTCGTGCGCCACGTGACGCGTCAGGCGCGGCCGGAGTACCGCGACGACGTCGCCGCGGTCGCCGAGAAGAAGGAGATCGACGCCGACATCGGAGACGACCTCGAGCTGCTGCTCGCGGCCGCCGAGCTCGTCGTCTCGACCCAGTTCGGCTCGACGTCGATGCTCCAGCGCAAGCTGCGCGTCGGCTTCGCGAAGGCCGGGCGCCTCATGGACCTGCTCGAGTCGCGCGAGATCGTCGGCCCCTCGGAGGGGTCGAAGGCGCGCGACGTGCTCGTCACCGCCGAGCAGCTTCCCGGTGTGCTCGCCAAGCTGCGCGGCGAGGACGTGCCGCCGCAGCCATCGGCGGCACCGGCCGATCCGTACTCGGCCGATCCGGTCGAAGCGCAGTTCGAGGGTCGCCCGGTCGTCGAGACCGAGGGCGACGAGGATGCGTGGGGCCTGACCGGCCGCGACTGATCTCCACCCGCTCAGAGTTAGGCTCGACGCCATGACGGTGCCACGGCAGCTGCCGAACACGATCACGATCGTCCGCATCCTGTTCGCCCCGGTGTTCCTGTGGATGCTTCTCGCCGACGGGGGAGCGGACGGCGCGCTGCGCTGGTGGGCGGCAGCGCTGTTCATCGTCGCGATCGCCACCGACGGCGTCGACGGCTGGATCGCGCGCCGCTACGAGATCGTCACCGACCTCGGCAAGCTGCTCGACCCGATCGCCGACAAGGTGCTCACCGGGTTCGCATTCATCGGGCTGTCGATCCTCGGCGAGCTGCCGTGGTGGGTGACGATCATCGTCCTCGTCCGCGAGATCGGGATCACCGTCTACCGCTTCATCGTCGTGAGCGACCACGTGCTCGCGGCGGCGTGGATGGGCAAGCTCAAGACGGTCGCCCAGGCCGCCGCCCTGTCACTGGCGCTCCTGCCGCTGTGGACGCTCGTGGGCGAGTGGATCTGGTGGGTCAACGGCGTGACGATGACGATCGCGGTGATCCTCACGATCGCGAGCGGCATCGACTACATCGTCACCGAGGTGCGCGCGGCGCGCCGGAAGCCCGCGCGATGACGGATGCCGCCGCCCTGCTCGCTGCACTCGCAGCCCGGGGCTGGACGATCGGCACGGCCGAGTCGCTGACGGGCGGCGGGCTCGTCGCCGCGCTGGTCGACGTGCCCGGCGCGTCGGCCGTCGTGCGGGGCGGCGTCGTCGCCTATGCGACGGATCTGAAGGCCGGGGTGCTCGGCGTCGACCAGGACCTGCTGGAGCGCACCGGCCCGGTCGACCCGGACGTCGCCCGGTGGATGGCCGAAGGCGCGCGTACGGTGCTGGGCGTCGACGTGGGTGTCGCGACGACGGGTGTGGCCGGGCCGGATCCGCAGGACGGCGTGGAGGTCGGCACGGTGTTCATCGCGGTCGCCGTGCCCTCGGGCGTGACCGTCGAGCCGCTCACCCTGACCGGATCCCGCGACGACATCCGTCGCGAGACCACGCGGCGTGCGATCGCGCTGTGCGCCCGCGCGATCGCGGTGCCCTGACCGCTCCGCCGGGAACAATCCGTGTTTCATCGCGGTTACATTCCGCGATTCCCACCCATTCCCCAGCGCACGGGATTAGATTGGGAGCACCGGTGTTGTACTGTTGTCCACCCGGACGACGGGCGGAATCATCTCGAAGGGGGCACGTCATGATCCTGGTTCGTCAAGAGATCGGCGAAGTCCTCCGCGACTTCCGCCAGCAGAAGGGCCGCACCCTGCGCCAGGTCGCGAGCCGCGCGAGTGTCGCGCTCGGCTACCTGAGCGAGGTCGAGCGGGGCCAGAAAGAGGCGTCGAGCGAGATCCTCGCATCGGTCGCCGAGGCCCTCGACGTTCCCATCTCCACGATCATGCGCGAGGTGGGCGACCGGATCTCGGTGCTCGAAGGCCTGCAGACGTTCCCCGACGTCGTGCCCGACGACCTGGTCGCCTCGGTCGACGCCGAACTCTCGCTCCGCTGAGCCGCGCCCGGATGCGCCGCAGCGAATTCGAACGCGCCGTCACCGCCGAATTCGGCTCGCGCGCGCCCGCACTCCTCGCCGATCTCGCCCTTCCGGCGGTCGGAGACCTCACCGCCGCCCAGGCGATCGACGCCGGCGTTCCGCCGCGCGATGTCTGGATCGCGCTGTGCGACGAGACCGACGTGCCGCTCTCGCGGCGCCACGGCGCCGGGCGCCTCGAACCCCGCCGCTGATCGCGACGCGCTCGCGGCGTGTCGGTGTCGAAGATGTGTTCGATGTCCGCGTAGTCTCCTGCACAGCAGGTGTCGTCCGCCTGTCTGTCCACAGAACGGGAGAAGGAGCCGGCGATGTCGGAACCCACCCCTAGCGTGAACGACGTCGAACGACACCACACGCCTTGTCGCAGCATCCGGGTCACCGGGCCCGGAGCGCGACAGCCTACAGGCGACGGAACGCGAGCAGAAGGAGCACGCCATGCCATCACCCGCTGACCGCGAGAAGGCCCTCGAATCGGCCCTCGCCCAGATCGACCGGCAGTTCGGAAAGGGCTCGGTCATGCGACTGGGCAGCGATGAGCGCGCCCCCGTCGAGGTGATCCCCACCGGATCGATCGCCCTCGACGTCGCCCTCGGCGTCGGCGGTCTGCCGCGCGGCCGCATCATCGAGATCTACGGTCCCGAGTCGTCGGGTAAGACGACGCTCACGCTGCACGCGATCGCCAACGTGCAGCGAGCCGGCGGCATCGCCGCGTTCATCGACGCCGAGCACGCGCTCGACCCCGACTACGCGCAGAAGCTCGGCGTCGACATCGACTCGCTGCTCGTGTCGCAGCCCGACACGGGGGAGCAGGCGCTCGAGATCGCCGACATGCTGATCCGCTCGGGCGCGATCGACCTCGTCGTGATCGACTCGGTCGCCGCCCTGGTGCCCAAGGCCGAGATCGAGGGCGAGATGGGCGACTCTCACGTCGGTCTGCAGGCCCGACTCATGTCGCAGGCGCTGCGCAAGCTCACCGGTGGCCTCAACCAGACCAAGACCACCGCGATCTTCATCAACCAGCTGCGCGAGAAGATCGGCGTCTTCTTCGGTTCGCCCGAGACGACCGCGGGCGGCAAGGCGCTCAAGTTCTACGCGTCGGTGCGGTTGGACATCCGTCGGATCGAGACGCTGAAGGACGGCACCGACGCGGTCGGCAACCGCACGCGCGTCAAGGTCGTCAAGAACAAGATGGCGCCGCCGTTCAAGCAGGCCGAGTTCGACATCCTGTACGGCGTCGGCATCTCGCGCGAGGGCAGCCTCATCGACTTCGGCGTCGAGCACGGCATCGTCAAGAAGTCGGGCGCCTGGTACACGTACGACGGCGAGCAGCTCGGCCAGGGCAAGGAGAACGCCCGCAACTTCCTGATCAAGAACGACGACATCGCCGCCGAGATCGAGTCGAAGATCAAGGACAAGCTCGGCATCGGCGTGGCACGCCCGACGGATGCCGCGGTCGCAGACGAGCTGGCGGCCCGCCGCCCGGCCTGATGACCGACGGGCACCACGGCACCGGCCGGCCCGCATCGCACGAGATGGCCGGGGGCGAGCACGTCGACGACGCGCTCGCCCCCGTCATCCCGCTGTTCGGTGGCCCGCCGGAGCAGCCGGCGACCGATGTCTCGGCCGATGACTCGACGATCCGCGCGACGGACGACAGCGGGCGCGCCGAGAAGGCGCTGCTCAAGCGCCTCGCGACGCGGCAGCTCTCGGTTTCCGAATCGCGCGCCTTCCTCACCGCGCGCGATGTCGCCGACGCCGAGGTCGAGCGGATCGTGGCATCCATGCTCGACTACGGCTATCTCGACGACGCCTCACTCGCGGAGCAGCTGGTGCACATCGGCGCTGATCGACGCGCGCAGGGGCGGCGGGTGATCGCGCAGACCCTCGCACGTCGCGGCATCCCGCGTGACGTCTCCGACGCCGCACTCGGTGCGCTGCCCGACGACGACGCCGAGCGGGCCCTCGAGACCGCGCGCGCGAAGGGGAGGTCGATGTCCGGCCTCGACCGGCAGGTCGCGCTGCGCCGGCTCGTCGGACAGCTCGGTCGGCGCGGCTACGGCGGATCGACGGCGATGTCGGCGGCCCAGCAGGCGCTCGACGAGCTCTGAGCACCGGCATCCGGCGGGCGTGACAGACTGATCCGACGTGCCCGCAGACGCGGAGGAGAACATGTCGATCGAGGTCGAGGGACTCACCAAGCGGTACCGGCACGTCACGGCCGTCGACGACCTGAGCTTCTCGGTGCCCGACGGCATCGCCTTCGCGTTCCTCGGGGCCAATGGCGCCGGCAAGTCCACGACGATCAACTGCGTCACCACGGTCATCCCGTTCGACAGCGGCGCCGTTCGCGTGTCGGGGCTCGATGTCACCCGACAGGGCGAGAAGGTGCGCGAGAAGATCGGCGTGGTCTTCCAGGAGTCGCTGCTCGATCCCGCGCTCACGACGCGCGAGAACCTGCGACTGCGCGGCATCCTGTCGCGCGTCGATCCCTCACGCGTCGACGCCCGCATCGACACGCTCGCCGAGCTCATCTCGCTCGGCGGCTTCCTCGACCGTCCCTACGGCCGGCTCAGCGGCGGCCAGCGACGCCGCGTCGACATCGCACGCGCGCTGCTGCACGAGCCGGCGATCCTCTTCCTCGATGAGCCGACGGCGGGTCTGGATCCCGCCAGCCGCCAGATCGTCTGGCGGGTGATCCATCGCCTGCGCGAGGAGAGCGGGCTCACCGTCTTCCTCACGACGCACTACATGGAGGAGACCGAACAGGCCGACCGCGTGTGCGTCATCGACCGCGGCCGGATCGTCGCCGACGACACGCCGGCGGCGCTGCGCGCCCGCCATAGTCACAGCATCCTCACCGTCACGTCGGCCGACCCGGGAGCGCTCGTGCGCCTCGCGCGGGCACAGGGGTTCGACTGCCACGTCGACGACGATCGGATCGCCGTGTCCGTCGACGGCGCCGACTCCGCCCGGCGGCTGCTGGCCGAGCACGGCGACAGCGTCGTCGACTTCGAGTTCCGGCACGGGCGCATGGACGACGTGTTCCTGGCTCTGACGGGGCGCACGCCGGACGGCGATGAGATCGACGGCGAGGACCGCGCATGAGGATCGTCGGCGCGATCGTCCAGCGCAACCTGCGGCTGTTCTTCCGCGACCGCATGAACGTGTTCTTCTCGCTGCTGGGCGCGCTCATCCTCTTCGTGCTCTACACGCTCTTCCTCGCACGGCTTCAGATCGACGCCCTCGGCGAGACGTTCCCCACCGCCACGGAGGGCGAGATCCGCGCGTTCGTGGACTCGTGGATGTTCGCCGGCATCGTCATGCTCACCACCATCACCACCGGCCTCGGTGCGCTCGCGACGCTCGTCGACGACGGCGAGACGGGGCGCTTCCGCGACTACCTCGTGTCGCCCGTCACGCGCGGGCAGCTGGTGCTCGGATACCTGCTCGCCGCCGTCATCGTCTCGGTCGTCATGTCGATGCTGGTGCTGGCGTTGAGCATCCTGTACCTCGGCATCGTCGATCAGACGTGGCTCGACCCCGAGACCGTCGTGCGCATCGCCGGGATCACGGTGCTGTGCTGCCTCGCCTTCACCGCTCTGTCGGCCCTCATCGTCTCGTTCATCCGCACGAGCGCCGCCTTCTCGGGGTTCGCGACGGTGATCGGCACCGCGCTGGGCTTCGTGGCGGGGGCGTACATCCCGGTGGGGTCGCTGCCCGAGGCGGTCGCCGGCACGATCAACGCGCTTCCCTTCGCTCAGGGGGCGATGCTGCTGCGGCGCGAGTTCACCGAGGGCACGCTGTCGGACATGGCCGGCGACAGCACCGAGGCCGTCGAGACGCTGCGCGAGTTCTACGGCATCGACGCGTACGTCGGCGACCTGCTGGTCCCCGCGGGCATCGCGTTCCTCGTGCTCGTCGTCATGGCCGTCGGCTTCACCGCGCTGTCGGCGGGCCGCATCCGTGCCCGCATCCGCTGAGCGGCATCCCAGGATCGCCGACATAGGCTGAGCCGTGATGTCCACCCGAAGCCCCGCCCTGCGCCGTGGGTCGCACCCGGCAGTCCGCGCCGCCGCGCTCGCCGCCTCCGCGGCGCTCACGCTCCTGCTCGCGGGGTGCGCTGCGGCATCCCCCACGACGACCTACACGGATGCCTCCGGCGAGGAGGTCACCGTCGATTGGCGCGACTATCCCGCCCACGCCGGGATCGACGCCGACGCCGTGCTCGCCGCCCCCGTCGCCGAAGATGTCGAGGCGCGGTGGGAGCAGATCCGCGTCGCCGTGGTCGATGCGATCGACGCCGAACTCGACGGCGCGCTCGACGCCGCCTCGTGGTCGGAGCGGGGCGAGGGCGGCTGGAACGATCAGGTCGGCAACGGCTACGGCGGCGAGTCGATGCTGTCCACGTACAACTCCGGCAGCTGGGAGGCCGAGATCGTGCTGCCCCGCGAGGACTGGGACCGCGTGATCGCGGCCGCCGGGGCCGAGCTCGCCGAGTGGGGCATCACGGGCGTCGGACCCGAACCCACCGAGGTGCCCGAGTGGCTCGACTTCGGCGACTTCTTCGAGGGACCCGAATTCGTGAGCGTCGCGGTGCAGGATGCGTCGCTCGACGCCGACGCCCACTCCGGCGCCCTCGAGCGCGGGTGGCTCGTGAGCGGCATCTCGCTGTTCTACGGCATCCAGACGATCGCCGAGGCCGATCGCGACGCGTTCACCGCCGCGGCGGCTCCGTTCGCAGGGCTCGAGCGCCCCGAACCGACCAGCTCGGACTGAGCCGGCCGCCCTTGCGGCCGCGGCTCGTAGAATGGCGGAACCATGTCTTCCCCGTCTTCCGCCCCGACGCTCATCGCGCCGTCCGACGCCGCGCACGCGGCCGACGGCACCGCCCGCACCTACGAGGTGCGCACGTTCGGGTGCCA
>JAUHVN010000109.1 GCA_030425055.1 Actinomycetes bacterium
ACGAGCTGTCGCCGACCACCGAGACCGCGTTGCCGCCGACGGTCACGGGCGCGTTGACGGTGACGACCGCCTGCGAGCCGGATGCCGCGGCATCCTCACCCGACGTCGTCGCAGTGACCGGCGCAGGAGCCGGGGCGGGCGCCGACGTCGTGGCGCCTTCACTGGTGGAATCACCGATCACACTGACGGCGTTGCCGCCGACGGTGACCGGGAGGTCGACCTCGATGAGGGCCTGGGTGCCCGAGAGCAGCCCGTCCTCTCCGTCGGTCGTGAGCTCGGTCGCGTTCGCGACCGTTGCGCCGAGCAGCGTGATGCCGCCGGCGAGCACGGTGCCCAGCAGGGCACGCGTGAGAAACGCGTTCATGATGTAACTCCCCTTGAGTTGACGGTTGGATTGCGCGCGAGAGCGCGCGGTGGACTCGTGCCGCTCAGAAGGCGGCGCGGTCCCCGTCAGTCAGGGGAGACGTCGGTGCCGTAGTACGGCGCCCGCGGGATGCGATCGCCCTCAGGCCCAGCCCGCCGCGCCCAGGCACGGTGTGCGGCAAGCGGGATGAGGGCGAGAAGCCCCAGAGCGCCCAGGCTCGCAGAGGTGGAGCCCGATACAGATGTCGCGAGTGGACACACTCCGACACCGAGACCGAAGGAAGTCGTGGGAGCCGTCGCCGATTTCGAGGCGACGGCGGGATTCGCGGCCGCGCCGGCGCGCACGTACGCGGCGGCGAACTGCGGGGCGAAGAGGGCGGATGCCCGGACGAGCGCGCCACCCGCGGAGGCGGAGTTCGCGACTCCGCCCAGCACGGCGGGAAGCTCGAGGTCGCCCGGCAGCAGGTCGCCCGGCAGATCGCCCGGCAGGGCTCCCCCGGGGGTCGAGCCTCCGGGAAGCACGGGCGGAACGCCGGCGACGACATCGGTCGCCGTGTCGGTCACGACGGTGACCACTCCGCCGACGGTCGAGTCGACCGTTCCGGCGAGGCTTTCGACGGCACCGGAGAGCCCGAGCGGGGCGACGATTTCACCGACGACCGGTGCGTTCTCGACCGCGCCGACGAGCTCGACGACGGGCGCCGCGACGGTCGAGACGACGTCGTCGGCGACGGTCTCGGCGACCTTCTCAACGACCGGTTCGACGACCTTCTCGACGGTCGCCGTAGCGACCTTCTTCACCGTCTCGGTGGTCTTCGCGACCACCTTCTGCACTGGTGCCGGAGCCGCCTCGACCACGGGCTTCGTGGTCTCGGTGACGACCGTCGCCGCGGTCTCGGTCACGGTCTCGGTGACGTTCGAAACGGCACCCCCCACGTCGCCGACGACGTCGGTGACCGTCGACGTGGTCGAAGCCACCGTCTTGGTCACGCCGCCGAGCAGCCCGCCCGAGTCGTCGTCGGATGCACGAGCCCCATCGCCGCCGATGAGCAGCGAGAGCAGGATCCAGGCGAACGCCAATCCGAGCCCGACGAGGGCTAGCTGGACCAGCCTCGGCGTCTGCCTGGCGGTTGCGGATTCCACGTTCACCTCCCACGACGAATAGAGCGTCACGTGTTCCGAGTGGATCACGTGCGAGGGGTGCCTGGACTCGACAAGCTACCCGCGCCGCCGTGCAGTTGTAAAGCCTCCGCGCCGAAAAGGTGTTCCTCGGGCGTGTCGCGCCATCGCGGGGCCGAGTTGCGGAAACGCGTCGGTTGTGCACAATCCTCACCCTGCAGAGCCAACCTTCAAGCACCACTTCAATCACATCTCGATCCACAGGCTGTGAGTCAGAGAAGTCCAGATCAAGAGCGTTTTATTCTTGAGCGATCGGCATTTCCCGGGGTGTTCTCCACAGGCGTTGTTCACAGGCATCCCGGCGTTTCACGCAGGCTTTCCACACAGTTATCCACAGGGTGTGTTGCACCCCGGAAACCGCATCTCTACCGTGGGGTTCGGCCTATCGGGAGGCGCGCAGGGGGCACGTCTCGAAACCCGATGTCGGGGGTTCATGCTCTGCTCGAGCATGCGCAGGCGGATGCTGCGGCATCCGCTGAGCTGGGGGGTTTCTGCCCGTGCCCGAGGCCGGCGTGCGCGAGCGTGCGTGAAGGATGCGACGAGACGAGAGGACGCGGATGTCGATCGCCGATATCTCCGAGGACCGCCTGGGGGGACCTCGTGAACCGGAGCGGACGCCGCCCCACGACCTGCTGGCCGAGCAGAGCGCGCTGGGCGGCATGCTGCTCTCGAAAGACGCCGTCGCCGATGTGCTCGAAACGCTGCGCGGCACCGACTTCTACATCCCGAAGCACGAGCTGATCTTCGAGGCGATCCTCAGCCTCTACTCGCACGGCGAGCCCACCGACGTCATCACCGTCACCGACGAGCTCATCAAGACCGGCGAGCTGCAGCGGGCCGGCGGCGCCGACTACCTGCACTCGCTCACCTCGATCGTGCCGACCGCGGCGAACGCCGCCTATTACGCGTCGATCGTCGCCGAGCGCGCGCTGCTGCGCCGGCTCGTCGACGCCGGCACCCGCATCGTGCAGATGGGGTACTCGGGTCAGGGCGACGCGGTCGACCTCGTCAACAACGCGCAGGCCGAGATCTACGGCGTCGCCGGACACGAGACCGCCGACGACTACGTGCCGCTGACCACCGCCGTCGACGCCGCCGTCGAAGAGATCGAGGCCGCGCGCGGTCGCGACGGCCAGATGACCGGAGTGCCCACCGGGTTCCAGCAGCTCGATCAGCTCACGAACGGTCTGCACGCGGGGCAGCTCGTGATCATCGCCGCGCGACCCGCGCTCGGCAAGTCGACGGTCGCGCTCGACTTCGCACGCTCCGCGGCCATCAAGCACGACCTGCCCACGATCTTCTTCTCGCTCGAGATGGGGCGCAGCGAGATCGCGATGCGCCTGATGAGCGCCGAGGCATCCGTACCGCTGCAGAACATGCGCAAGGGCACGCTCGACTCGCGCGACTGGACCACGATCGCCGCCACCCGCGGGCGCATCAACGACGCACCTCTCTATATCGACGACAGCCCGAACATGACGCTCGTCGAGATCCGCGCGAAGTGCCGGAGGCTGAAGCAGCGCAACGGGCTCAAGATGGTCGTGATCGACTACCTGCAGCTGATGACCAGCGGCAAGCGCGTCGAGTCGCGTCAGCAGGAGGTCAGCGAGTTCTCGCGTGCGCTGAAGCTGCTCGCGAAGGAGTTGCAGGTTCCGGTCGTCGCGCTGTCGCAGCTGAACCGTGGCCCCGAGCAGCGCGCCGACAAGAAGCCCGCGCTGTCGGATCTTCGCGAGTCGGGCTCGCTCGAGCAGGATGCCGACATGGTGATCCTGCTGCACCGCGAGTCGGCCTACGAGAAGGAGAACCCCCGCGCCGGCGAGGCCGACTTCATCGTCGCCAAGCACCGCAACGGCCCGACCGACACGGTGACGGTGGCGTTCCAGGGTCACTTCTCGCGCTTCACCGACATGGCGGTCGTGTAGGGAATGACCAACAACGACGACCCGCGCGCCTTCGGCGAAGAGACGGCCGGCGCGGAATACGATGAGGGAACCGCTAGCGTCACTGCTGAATCCCCGGAGGCTGCGATCGTTCGTGTCGAAATTGAACGGCGGCGCCAATACACGGAGCAACGGTGGGAGGCGCTCAATTTCCTGGCGCAGGACTTCAGCGACCTAGCTCCTATCGCTGACCGGGCCTTCATCTACGTGACGGGCTCAATGGCGCGTGGAGAGGCCACCGAGGGCAGCGACCTCGACCTCTTTGTCGTCGACTGCCTCGGACAAAGCGGCGAGTGCTCCCCATCCAACGCCGCGTGCGACCATCTCAACTACGTCGAGACCGCACGGCTAGTCGCGCATCTCGATGATGTTCGTGACGATGCCGAGTTCCGACCGTTTTCACGTGGGGGCCAGTTCATCCGTACGCATCACCTGAACCGCATTGTGGAGTTGACGGGTGATCCGCAGGATGATGCGGAGAACGCCTTCACTGCGCGAATTTTGCTCCTCATCAACTCGCGGCCGCTATGGAACCAAGCTGCCTACGACGTCGCGAGGTCGCGCATTCTTGATCACTACTGGGCGATGCAGCAGCCCGACGAGAACTTTCATCCCATCATGCTGATGAACGACCTGAGGCGATGGTGGTCGGTCGTCTGTCTGAACTTTGAGAGGTTCAATCGCCGTCAACCCATGGAGGACGGTACTGCCGTCTCGCCACGAGAACGAAGACTGGCCAATCTCAAACTGAGGTACGCGCGGGCGATGGCTGCATTCTCGCCAATCTTGGCGCTCATTGACGTGTCAGACACAGATGGGCGAGTCTCGCGGGCGTCCGTTGAACACATACTTCGGCTGTCGCCCGTTGAACGGCTGGAAGAGATCCAAGGCGCTCACCAGGCGCGCGAACTCACCGTGTCGCTCGTCGATCGCGTCCTCGACGCCTATGACGCTTACCTGACGTTCATGAAACTGCCCACGGACGATCAGGAGCAGATCGTCTCCATTGATTCCGAATGGAGGGTTATCAAGGGCGACGCCTACACGTTCCATGAAAGCTTCGTCGCGCTGTACCGGGCCGTCGGTGAGGGCCGATTGCTGTACGAGTACTCACTCATATAGATAGGAGAATGAAATGACGCATGATGAGATGGTCGATCACCGTCAGTGGCTGGAGAGCATCGCGGGTCAGTTGGATCGATTGGTCGAGGAGGCGTCGTCGGGGCGGAACATGATATCTGCCGAATCCGACCCTCGACTCGCGGCTGGCATGTCTCGCCTTGCGAAAGAAGTATCTGAAGCTGCGACGGTCGCGAGAACGCTCGCAATCGCAACTACGCAAGCGGGTCGCTGATCGAGTTCCGTGGGCCGCTCCCTGAGAAAGTAATTGTGGAGTGGCCTGTCCTAAACGGTCTGCAGTTACTCGAAGCGTCGGGTTACCGCGCGGATGCCGATTCGACTCTGTCGTCAGCGGACCTGCACGTCACCTTGCTCTACGTCGGCAAAGTCACCGACGTCGTTCTTGAATTGCAGAAGCTTGGCGCCCCGAGGTCAGAGCATTTTGTCGAGGACTTGACGGCAAGGCTAGGAGATCTGCCTGGTGATCAAGTTCAGGTTGCCCGCGCTACGGGCACCGCACGCCTGGAGTTCGGCGGTGTCGCTCACGACGTACTCCTGCTCGAAGTGTCATCGTCGATGCTTCTAGCTCGCAAAGCCGCCTGGGATGCGCTAGTCGGGGCGCTTGCTCACGCTGGTATTAGCGATCCAGAAGAGTTCGTATGGGAGTCACGCGCGATAAACGCACCGACGCGGGGTTGGAATCCACATGTGACGATCGCCCGTGGCAACGCGGTGGGTGAAGGGAGCGGCGGGCTGCGATCGGTTGGGGACGTGTTGCTGGGTCCAGCGCGATTGCACCGCTCCAGTGAGTAGTCCCACCTATTGGCCACTCGGAGCCCTCGCCCGCCAGGCATGAGCCGAGACGGCTCAATACGCCCACTCCCACCCGTTGGACGCGCCCATCGTGAGCACGACGGCGCCGTGGTCGGTGGGCAGGTCGAGCACGATCCAGCCCGAAACGCTCTGGCCCGGCCCGATGTCTGCCGGCAGCTGGTCGGCGGCATCCAGGCACCAGAGCGCATTGCCCATCGGGTCGTTCACCCGCTTGTCGTTCGCGTCGAACGCCTGCCATGCCCACTGCGAGAACGACAGACTGCCGATCTCGTCCTGTGCCAGTTCGGGCGTGGTCTCGACGTTGAGGTGGATGCCGACGAAGTGACCGTTCTTCGAGGCGTCGGCGAACTCCGCGGTGCACTCGATGTCGACGACGATGTCGGTGGCGGCGAACTGAGCGAGGACGACACTCGAGTCCTCGGACAGGGTCACCCCGGCGAGCTGCCCGAGCTGCTTGACGAGGTTGCCGCGGTCGTTGACGACGCGTTCGCCATACGTTGCGGATGCGTCGTCTGTTTCGGTCGGCGTCGGCTCCGCAGTGGCGGTCGCGACCGGAGCGGTGTCGGGCAGGTGCTCGGCATCAGGCTGTGCAGAGGGTGTGCACCCGGCGAGAGCGACGGCGGCAGCGATGGCCGCGACGGTGAGAGTGAGCGAGCGAGACATGATGTGTTCCTTTCGATCGGAGCGAGCGGACGGGCCGGTCCCCCAGACGAACCCGTCCGCTCCAGCGGGTGCTGACCCCGCCGACGACGAAGCTAGAACCAACCTCCACCGCCGGGCGGGGTACTCTGTGATAAGAGGGCTTATCAATTAATCCGCGCAACCATGAGCCAGACGGGATACCGTTGCGCCATGTCCACGATCGCGCCGACACAAGAAGCAGCCGCAGGCACTTCGCCGATGCTGGTGACGCTTTCGGGCGTGGCCGAGCTCGCGCGGGTGCGCCGGCCGGTCGCGAGCGTGTGGCGGCGTCGCTTCGCCTCGGGCGAAGACGCCTTCCCGGCCCCGATCGCTCAGCGCAGGGGAGCACCCGTCTTCGACGCCGCTGAGGTCGCCGAGTGGCTGGTACGCACGAGCCACGGCAACAACCCCGAGGCTCGGGCGGATGCCGCAGCGGCGGCAGCGCCCGCCGGCCTCGACTGGAGCAACCCGGCGCACCGCGCCGAACTGGAAGCGCTCATCGCGCTCTCGGCCCACCTCGATGGTCTCGATGGCTTCGAAGCAGACGAGTTGACCAGGGTCGCTCAGGGCGCGGATGCGGGCGACCAGTTCCTGCTCAGGGAGGTGACCGCGCACATCGAGCGCGCAGCGGACTGGACGCACTTCGCCGACGACTTGATCGATGCGGCGTACTCGCCGACGGGTGCGCTCGCAATCTGCCGGGCGAAACATAGGGCTCATGCAGCCGCCGAAGGTTCGACGGCTGCGATCTCCGATCCGGCACTCGAACTCGTCGCCGCGGTGACGACGGCGCTCGCGCGGCACGACGTCGAGCGACTGATCCTGGGCGGGGGTGTCGACGACGAGACCGCGATGCGGCTCACCGGTGACCTCGGCGACGAGGTGCAGATCGAGGTCGAACCGTCGCCCACGGCGCGGAGCATCCGTCGGCGGCTGCATGTGGCCGGCGTCTGGGTCGACGCGGCCGGCGGCGGCACGCGTGCCGTGCGGGTCGCTCGCATTCCGGTGCGTGCCGACGACGCGGCCGAGCGGATGCTCGCGGACGCCGATGACCTCGCGCTCTCCATGCGCGAGGAGGACGTGGCTGTGCTGATCGGTCCGGCACGCGTGCTCATCGACGAGCTGCCCGCCCCAGCGAGGGCGGCACGAGACGACGTCCTCCGCTCCGGTCGGCTGCGCGCCGCCGTGCGGCTGCCCCAGGGTTTGGTGCACGCGGCGACGCGGGAAGCGCTCGCCCTCTGGGTGCTCGGAGCACCGACCGGTGACGTGCCGATCGACGGGCGATTCACCGCCGTCGCCGACCTCATCGACGGCGACCTCAACGAGTCCGCACGTGACGACCTCGTGAGCGACATCCTCGCCGGCATGGGCAGCGCAGCGGACGTCCGGGCACGCCGGTTCCGCTATGCGCGACTCGTGCGCACTCCGTCACTGCTGGCCCGCTCAGGCGCGCTGTTGCCGCCGCGCGCCTCGTCGCCGGGGTGGTCCGGCCGCGGTGCCGCGCTCGCCGCTCAGCTGGATGCTGCTGCGCGCGCCGCAGCCGACGATCTTCCAAGCGGCATCACGATCGCCGACGCAGCCGGCGACGGAGTCGAACCGCGTTCGCTCGCCGAACTCCTCGCCGATGGCCACGCGCGCATCGTCGCCGGCACTCGCCTGTCGCCGGACATCCACGCGGACTCCGGTCTCGTCGTCGTGACCGCGTCGCAGCTTGATTCGCCGAGCGGGGTCGAGCACACCAGGGTCGATCCGCTGGAGTTCGCGCAGCGTCACCCGTCGGCGCAGCTCACCCGTCCGGGCGACATCGTCTTCCGCACAGGCCCCACGGCGGCCGCGTGGGTCGACCGCGACGGATCGAAGGTGGTGGCGTACCCGGCCCGCGTGCTGCGGATCACCGCAGCCGACCCCGGAGGCCTCGTGCCTGAACTCGTCGCTGCCGATATCCCGACCCAGCCCGCCGGTCCGGGCGCGTGGAAGCGGTGGATGCTGCGCCGAGTGGCGCCGGGAGCCATCGCACCACTCCGTCGCACCCTTGCCGATCTCGCCGCTTCTCGCGCCGACCTTGAGAGCCGCGTCGCGAATCTCGACCACTACGTCGATACGCTGACATCCGCTGTGGCCGCAGGCGCCGTCGCTCTCACCGACCCGAACGCCGCGCCCGCGGCATCCGACCCGCAGTAAGGACGCACATGCCACGCACATCGAAAGCCGCCGCGCAGGCTCCGTCGACGATGAAAGAGCTGAAGGACACGCTCTGGAAGGCTGCCGACAAGCTGCGCGGCTCGATG
>JAUHVN010000110.1 GCA_030425055.1 Actinomycetes bacterium
CCGCCTGATTGCCACGATCTTCGGCGCGGTCTACCTGCTGGTCGGCCTGCTCGGATTCGCCGTCACCGGCGGCGTCGGGTTCATCGCGACCGAGGGCGGGCTGCTGCTCGGCATCTTCGCCGTGAACCCGCTGCACAACGTCGCGCACCTGCTGATCGGCGCCGTGCTGCTGATCGCCGGGCTCGCGAACGTCCGCGTCGCCAAGACCGTGAACGTCGTCATCGGAGCCGCATACCTGCTGCTCGGCATCGTCGGCTTCTTCCTGGTCGGCACGCCCGCCAACATCCTGGCGCTGAACGTGCCCGACCACTTCCTGCACCTGGCCAGCGCGCTGGTGCTGCTGGGCGTGGGCCTGGCTGCTGACCGCACCACGCGCGCCGACACCGCGCTGGCGTGATTCCCGTGCGTCGACCGGCAATGGGAGGGCTGCGGGGCCGTGCTCCGTGGTGGCCGGTGCCGACGGCATGGGGGGCTGGGTTGATCGCCGCGGCTCTGGGTGCCGCCGCGATCACCCTCCCCGGCGCCGCCCCCGCTCTTCGAGGTGTGGGGGCGGCGCTCGTTCTCGTGGGGATCGCGGCGCTCGCCTGGGGCGTCGCGATCCTCGCGCGCGGCCGGTTCGTCGCCGCGCGCTCGGCGATCGCCGGCTCGCTGATGGGGATGCTGGGGGTCGTCGCCCTGCTCGCCCTCAACCCTGCGCGCACCGGCCTCTACGCGGCCGCCGCGTGCATCGCCCTCCTGGTGGTGACCGCCCTCGGCGCCGCAACCGCAACTCGCCGCGGCGGCCGGGCGG
This sequence comes from Actinomycetes bacterium, assembly GCA_030425055.1. Taxonomy (GTDB): domain Bacteria; phylum Actinomycetota; class Actinomycetes; order Actinomycetales; family Microbacteriaceae; genus Microbacterium. The sequence goes on from JAUHVN010000110.1 coordinate 791, forward strand.
TGAAGCCGCCGATGTGGGGCTTGATCGGCGCTGCCGCCGTGATCGCCCTGGTCGCGACCCCCGCGTTGGGCTCGGCGCAGGATGCCGCGCTCGTGCGCGACGACGGCACCGTCGTGGTCGTCCCCGACCACCACTGACCCGGGGCGGCCGGGCAGAACTCCACGGATCCGGCAGCACCCCAGCCCGCAGCGCCCTCAGCCGCCCCTGAACCCGACGGATCCGTGGAGTTCTGCACGCGCCGCTACCGCGACGCGCCCTCCTCCCGCCACGGGCCCGCACTCCACAGCGCCCATGCGATGAAGACGGGCTGCAGGAAGAGCCGGATGAACCGGGCGCGGTCGGTGCGCAGCATCGGGGCCGACCGGCCCGTGCGCCATTGATGCACGTTGCCGGGGAAGACCACGACGAAGAACGCCGCCGTCGCCGCTCCGACAGTCCGTCGATCACGCGGAAGAACGACGAGCGCTCCCCCGAGCAGGATCTCGACGACGCCGGATGCCACCACGATGGCGTCCTTGTCGAGTCCGGTCGCCCGCGGCGCCCAGTCGGGCACGGCGATCCGGAACCCGCGCCGCGCCCAGAACAGGTGCGAGAGCCCCATGAAGACGAGCCCGGCGGCGAGTAGCATCCGGCTGCCGATGCGGAAGACCTGCACGAGTGACGGCCGGGCTGACATCACGTCAGTCTCGCACGCGGAATCCGCCGCGCCATCGGGTCAAGGGCCGAGCGCGTCGGCGACCGCATCCCACCACTCCCGCGCCCGGTCTCGCAGGCGCGGCAGCCGGTCGGCCGCGCGCGCTGCGATCACCCCACCTTGATCCATGACCCGGTCGACCGCCGAAGGCGGCAGGTCGTCGAGGTCGAGAACGCCGCCCTGGCCCCAGTGCGCGAGCGCGCCGCTCAGCTTGATCCGCGTGTAGTCGTCGGCCGAGAGCGCCACGATCGGTACGCCCGCCGGCGCGGCGAAGACGGCCGGGTGGTAGCGACCGGTGATGAGCAGTCGCGCTCCCCGCGCCAACGCTGCGGCGCCTCGCGGGTCGCCGGTCGGCGCCACCTCGCTCGGCTCGGTCATGCGCGCCCGGATGCGCTCATGCAGGGCCGCGTCGCCGGCGGGCGCGTCCGCGCGGTCGAACGGCCCGAAGTGGGCGTGGAAGACGACCGGGCCGACCGTGCGGGCCGCATGATCGGCCAGCGACGCGATCCGCCGTTCGACCTCATCGGCCGGGCGGCCGTCGAACCAGCCCGACAGACTCACGATGACCGTGTCGGAGGCATCCGCCGCTCCCGCGACCCCCGACCAGCCGAGGAACGATGCGTCGTCGACACCCTCGATGACGGATGCTCCCCACGACCGCGCCAGCCCACCCGACACCGGCTCGCGCACGCCGGTGAGCGCCGCGGCCCACACCATCGTCGCCACACGCTCGGCATCACCATCGGCCAGGTCGGGTCCGAACGTCTGCCCCGAGACGACGACCGGGATGCCGCGGGCGCGCGCCATCGCCGCGAGCGCGGTGCGTTCGTAGACGTGCACCGGCCAGCGCGAGGCGAGGTTGCCGCCGCCCGCGTTGAGCAGCCCGCTCGCGTCGTCGAACACCTCGAGCACGTCGCCCGCGGGGTCGTCGGGCTCGAGCCGCACCCGCCCGGTCGCCGCCGCGACCAGCAGGTCGGCCCGCGCAGCCGCCTCGGCCCGCGAGAGGCCCGCGAAGCCCAGCCGGCCGACCATCGGCATCCCGTATCGCGCTGACGACTCCGTGGGTTCGGCCGAGATGCCGGTCATCGACAGCCCCCGCTCGGCGAGCTCGTCGCGGGCTGCTTCGAACATCGCCTCGTCGCCGATGTGCATCATGCCCGACACCAGGCCGATGTCGCCGATGGCCAGCACTGTCATTCCCCGTCCGTTCCGGCATCCGTCGCTGCGGGATGCCCGCTCTCGCGCGCCGCGCCCCACAAGCCAGGACCATCGGTCGCCCTCTTGTCAAGCCATGACCGAACCCGATCCCCGCCGCTTACGCTCACTGCAGCGCGGGACCGCTCCGCGCGGAGACAGAGGTGCACATGGGCGTCCAGACGGCGATGGACGAGGTGCTCGGCGCACCCACGATCGTGCAGGCTCTGCGCGCCGCCGACGATGTGGCGTTCGAGGCCGGGCGCGACGCGGGCGTGCGCACGCTGCGGGTGCTGTCGACCGCTCTCGCGGGCGCCGACGACATCGCCGCGATCGCCTCGGTGCACGCGCTCGCCGAGATGCACGACGAAGAGGCGTTGCGCACCCTGGTCGCTCTGCTGTCGGACCGCCGCCCGTTCATCCGCGAGCACGCCGCGTGGGCGCTGGCGCAGAGCCTTCCCCGACCGGATGCCGTCGCCCGGCTGATCGCCATGGTGGCGGCGGGCGGGTTCACCGGCATGCTCGCCCAGCACACGATCGAGAAGTGGTCGGTCGCCGCGGGAGAGACGCTCGCCGTGTCGCTCGAGTCGACGCTGCTGACGGTGACGGATGCGCGAGCCCGCGCCGCCGTCATCGAGACGCTGGGTCTCGTGCACCACCCGATCGCCACGCGGCTGCTACGCGGCTTCGCGGTGGACGAGAACGAGCCTGATGCCGCACGCGAGGCCGCCGTCGCCGCTCTCGGCCAGCGGCGGGGCGAGGCTGCGGTGGCGGACGACCTCGAGGCGCTCGTCACGGGCGAGCGGCGACTCGCGAAGGTCGCCCGGCTCGCGCTGCTCGACCTCGACCCCGTTCCCCCGGCACACGGTCGGGCGGACGGCCTCACCGTCGCGCAGCTCTTCCTGCACGCCGACATCGACCGGTCGCTGTCAGCCGCCGGCGCCGGAGACAACGGCGGCATCGCGACGCTGCTCGTACGGCTCGGCGACGCTTTGACGACGGATATCTCGGGCGCGGTCTCGCGGGTGCTCACGCTCTCGCGGGGGTCGCTCGACCAGAGTGCAGAGGACCTGCTCCAGCTGGCGGGAACCACGGGCGGTCACGTCTACGCCCACGTGCCGCTCGCCGCGGAGCCGGTGTCGTCGGCAGCCGCGTGGCCGTTCCGTGTGGCGGCGCGTCGCGGCATCCGTCGCGCCCTTCGCGCCGCGGGCGGCGCCGACGTGCTGCACCTGCGCATGGCCGATGTCGGAAGCCTCGCGGCGGCCGATGTCGCTCGCGAGCTCGGCATTCCGACCGTCTTCACCGTCGCGCCCGACCCCCACAGCGTGATCCAGTCCCTGCAGGATGCCGGAAGCCTGACCCGCGAGGGGTTCGGCGAGACCGATCTGCGCGAGCACTTCTGGTTCCGCGCGCGGCTGGTGCAGACGCTCGCCGCGTCGGCGTCGCACAGCGTGCTGTTCCCGCGGCCGAACCTCGCCCGCGACATGCGCGAGCTCGTCGGCATCGACATCGACAGCCACAGCGAGCGCCACACCGCGGTGGCCGAGGGCGTCGACCTCGCCGTCATCGATCGGGCCGTCGCCGACGCGCGATCCGCGGCCACCGCGACCGACGGTGCCGACCGGAGCGACCCCGCCTTCGCGGCCCTCGCCGCACACCTCGAGGCGCTCGCGCCCGAGCGGCGCGGACTGCCCCTGCTGGTCACCGTCGGCCGGATGCACCGCGTGAAGGGCATGGCGACCCTCGTCGACGCGTGGACGCGCTCGCCGCTGAGCGAGCGGGCGAACCTGCTGATCGTCGGCGGCGACCTCGCCGCCCCGTCGCGCGACGAGCGTCTGCAGCTCGATCTGATCGAGGGAGTCGTGCCCTCGCCCGAACGCGCTCGCCGCGGACTCATCGTCGCCGGCCACCAGCCGAACGATGTCGCGGCGCGCTGGATCGCGGCGGCACGCTTCGGCCTGCCAGGGCGGGCCGCGCCCGGCGGCGTGTACGTCTGCGCGAGCATCAAAGAGGAGTTCGGCCTGGCCGTGCTCGAGGCGATGGCGACCGGCCTCGTCGTCGTCACTCCCGACGGAGGAGGCCCCGCCACGTACGTCGACCACGGCGACACCGGCTTCCTCACGGCCACGTGGGACCGCGAGCGGCTGGCCGACGCGATCGGAGCGGCGCTCGACCGTGCCGCCGCCGGCGACGAAGCCCTGGCCGAAAGGGCGCGCGAGGTGGTGGCGTCCCGCTTCACCATTCAGGCGATGGCCGAGACGCTCGCGCCGATCTACGGCTCGGTCGTCGCGCAGGAGGCCGAGTTCGTCGAGGCCACGAGGATCGCCGCATGACACTGCTCGTCATCAGTCCCGACTACGCGTCGCACCTGCTGCCGCTGGCGACCCTCGCCACGGCGTGGCGTGATGCGGGTGAGCGCGTCGTGGTCGCGACGGGCCCGGCGACCGCCCCGATCGTGACGGGCTTCGGGTTCGAGCGCGTCGACCTGCCGCTCGGCCGCGGTGCGAACGCCGGCGTGATGCGCACCAAGGAGCAGGATGCCGCCGAGGCGGCGTCGCTCGACCGGTTCTTCGCCGCCACGCGCGAAAGCATGGTCCCGACGCTCGCGTACCAGGCTCGCGAGCGGCTCACCGATCTGATGTGGCAGCCGGTCGACCGCGCACGCGCCGCGCTCGAAGTCGTCGATCGGGTCGCACCCGACGCGATCCTCGTCGACCATCTCGCCTTCAGCGCCCGCCTCGCCCTGCACACCGCCGGGATCGACTACGGCGACGTCGTGCTCGGGCATCCGTCAGCGCTTCCGGTCGCCGGCGAGGTCTACGGCTATCCGCCGGCGTGGCCGCGCGCGTTCGATCCGCGCCCGGATGAGCTCGCCGACCTGCACCGGCTGTGCCTCGACGTGTCGGAGGCGTTCGCGACGCAGTGGAACTCCGCCGCCCGCGCGCTCGACCCGGCGGTCATCGACGTCGACGACGCCTTCGCCGTGCACGGCGAACCCGTGCTGTACAACTATCCGCGGCTGCTCGCCGCAGGAGACGGGCGCGTGCTGCCGCCCCACGTGCTGCTCGGATCGACCCAGCGCGACGAGCCGGCCGACGCCGACGTCGAGGCCTTCCTGCGCGAGGAGACGCCCTTCGTGTACGTGAGCTTCGGCAGCTTCCTGTCGGTGCGCGGCGACGTGCTGGCGCGCGTCGTCACGGCCATCCGGCGAACGGGGGCACGTGCGGCGATCGCGACCGGCTCGACCCCTGCCGCCGAACTCGGCGACGTGCCGGAGGGATGGCTGGTTCGCGAGTTCCTGCCGCAGGTGCGGCTGCTCTCGCGGGCCACCGTTGCGGTCACCCACGGCGGCAACAACTCGGTCACCGAGGCGGTCGGCCAGGGGGTGCCGATGCTCGTGCTGCCGTTCTCGACCGACCAGTTCGCCGGAGCGGCCGCGATCGAGCGCGTCGGCGCCGGCATCGCGCTCGCGCCGAACACGGCCTCGAGCGCCGAGATCGAAGAGGCCGTAGTGGCGCTCGCCGACCCCGGCTGGCCGGGGCGCACCGCGCTGGAAATCGAGGCCGCGGCGCAGATCGAGCGGCCCGGACCGGTGCTCGCCTACGCGACGCTCTCCTCGAGCCCGACCGGCGTCGTCGAGGCGGAGGCGATCCCGACGAGCTGAGCCATCGCCTCACGGTCGCCAGCGGCCGCCCGATAGCGCTCCATGAGCGCCGCGTTGGCGTCGTAGTTGGCGCCGGCGCGCGTCTCGCCGGCGTGGTACAGCGCGTACACGCGACCCGGATGACGATCGGGCGGGCCGCCGGTGAGGGCCTCGTGCGCGAGGTACCAGGCGGCATCCTCGAAGCCCCACCCGCGGAAGCGCTCGTCCTGCCCGCCGTGCTGCGCCCACGTGCGCGGGGTCGCGACGTACACGCCCGAGCAGGCGCCGATGACGAGCTCGTGGTCGCACTCGTCCAGCGGCATCCCCTTGGCGTACTGCGCAGAGCCCTCGCGACCGAGCCACCGGTACGCGGTGTAGGGAAGCTGCACGCGATCGCTGGTGCGCGCCGCGTCGATCGCCGCCCGCAGCGGGGCCGGCTCGGGCAGGGTGTCGGCGTCGCCGATCACGACGACGTCGTCGGATGCCGCATCCGCCATCGCCGCGTTGCGGCACGCCGCGAGCACGAACGGGTCGTCGCCGGTGTCGATCGTGCGCAGATCGAGGTCGGGGAAGTGCGTGCGGTACCACGCGATGACCCGCTCGAACGCGTCGAGACGGGAGGGTGCGGGGCGCCACGGAATCACGATCCGTGCGGCGACGTCGTTCGGCATGCTCGGAGCATATGCATCGCAGATGCGCGCCAAGAACGGCTGGTGCTTGCGGTGCCGATCAGGTAATCTCCCGCGGGCGTTCGGAGTGGTCGGCCGCGTGTGCGGCCGTGACGTAGGCTCGGGCACCGTGGCAGCCGGCGCGACAATGTACAGCTTCACGATCACCCTCGCCGACGTCGACCGGGGCGTCTACGAGGATCTGAGCCTGCGGGTGGCGCGGCATCCGTCCGAGACGGACGCGTTCATGGTGACCCGCGTGCTCGCGTACTGCCTCGAGTACGAGGAGGGCATCGCCTTCACCGAGGGCGTCGCAGCCACCGACCAACCCGCCGTGCTCGTGCGCGATCTCACGGGCGCGCTCGTCGCGTGGATCGAGGTGGGGGCTCCGGATGCCGCACGCCTGCACAGCGGAAGCATGCAGGCCGGGCGGGTCGCCGTGTACACGCACCGCGATCCCGCGAAGGTCGCGGCGCCGTGGGCCGGCCAGCGTATCCATCGGGCCGCAGACATCACCCTGTACAGCTTCGACCCCGGTTTCGTGGAGTCGGCTGCGGCTGCGATCGAGCGTCGCAACACCATGACGCTGTCGATCACCGAGCGGCGGCTCTACCTCGAACTCAACGGTGCCACCCTCGAGTCGGAGGTCCACGAACGCCGTGTCGTGTAGCGGCCAGCGAAAGGAGCAGCCGATGACGACCACCCGGCGATCCTGTACCGCGACGAGCGCGCCGTCGGCGCACGATGGTGCTCGCGATGAGCGTTGATCCGCCCCTCATCAGAGCGGCGCGAGACTCGGATGCGCGGGCAATTGCGCAGACGATCCGCGACTCGAAGTACGCCGCCATGCCCTGGCTGGCCCAGCCGCATACGCTGACCGAGGATGAGACCTGGGTAGCGCAGATTCTTCTGCACGAGGCCGACGTGACGGTCGCCGTGGACCCCGGCGACGACCGCATTCTGGCTGTGATGGCGACCACTCCCGGATGGTTGGAGCAGTTGTACGTCGCCACATCTCAGCAGCACCGTGGCCTCGGATCGCTGCTGCTTCGCCGCGCACAGGAGTCGGCCGACGGACCGCTCGAACTGTGGGCATTTCAGCGGAACGTCGCAGCGCGCGAGTTCTACGAGCGTCACGGGTTCGTCGAGGTGCGCCGCACCGACGGTGACAACGAGGAGCGCGAACCCGACGTCCTGTACAGATGGGAGCGATGACGTCGGCGGGCGGCGCTCGCGTCCTCGTCACCGCTCTGCCGCAAGCCGGTCAGCCGCCGACCTTCTCGGCGCACGGCACGCAGCGCCTCGCAG
>JAUHVN010000111.1 GCA_030425055.1 Actinomycetes bacterium
CGTCGTCGAGACGGGCACCGAGTAGATCTCGTCGACGTCGCCGGCGAAGTCCTCGAGGATCACGTTCCGCTTGATGCTCATCTTCGGCGTCAGGTGGCCCGAGCCCTCGGTCCACTCCGTCGGCAGGATCGTGAACTTGCGGATCGACTCGGCGCGCGACACGTTCGAGTTCGCGCGGTCGATCGCTCGCTGCACCTCGGCGCGCACGGCGTCGTTCTTCGCGGCATCCTCGAGCGACATGTCGGCCGGCAGCTGGTTGTTCGCCAGCCACGTCGGCAGCATCTCGGGGTCGAGGGTGACCAGCGCCGAGATGAACGGCTTCTGGTCGCCGACCACGACGACCTGCCCGACGATCGGGTTGGAGCGGATCGGGTCCTCGAGCGCGGCCGGGGCGACGTTCTTGCCGCCGGCGGTGACGATGATCTCCTTCTTGCGGCCGGTGATCGTGAGGAAGCCCTCGTCGTCGAACGACCCGATGTCGCCGGTCTTGAACCATCCGTCGTCGAACACCGCGGCCGTGGCCTCGGGGTTGCGCCAGTATTCCTTGAAGACGTTGATGCCGCGCACTTCGATCTCGTCGTCGGCGCCGAGGCGGATGCCGACGCCCGGCAGCACCGGTCCGACCGTGCCGATCTTCGACTTCTTGGCGAGGTTGACCGTCGCGGGGGCCGTGGTCTCGGTGAGGCCGTAGCCCTCGAGGATCGTCACGCCCAGGCTGTGGAAGAAGTGGCCGAGGCGGGGGCCCAGCGGAGCCGAGCCCGACACGGCGTAGCGGACGTTGCCGCCCATGGCCTCGCGCAGCTTGCTGTAGACGAGGCGGTCGAACAGCGCGAACTTCACCTTGGTGCCGAACGGGATCTTCTTGCCCTCGCCTTGCAGCCTCGAGTGCTCGATCGCGGTGTGTGCGGCGGCGCGGAAGATCTTGCCCTTGCCGCCGGCTTCGGCCTTCTGCTCGGCCGAGTTGTAGACCTTCTCGAACACGCGGGGCACCGCGAGCAGGAACGTCGGCTTGAACGAGCCGAGCGCGGGCAGCAGCTGCTTCGTGTCGGGCTGGTGCCCGGTCTTCACGCCCGCGTGGATGTCGAGCATCGAGATGAACCGCGCGAAGATGTGGGCGGTCGTGATGAACAGCAGCGTCGACGCGCCGGGCGTCGAGACCACCTCGTCGAGCGCCTTGGCCGAGTTGCGGACGAGCTCGACGAAGTTCGAGTGCGTCAGCACGCATCCCTTCGGCCGACCGGTCGAACCCGACGTGTAGATGAGGGTCGCGATGTCGTCGCCGTTGGCGATGTTGCGGCGCCGCTCGATCTCGGCGTCGTCGACGGAGGCCCCCTCGGCGACGAGCTTGTCGAGGTCGCCCTTGTGCATCTCCCACACCGAGCGCACGAGCGGCAGGTCGTCGCGCACCTCTTCGAGGCGGGCGGAGTGGTCGGCCGACTCGACGATGCACGCGACCGCGCCCGAGTCCTCGAGGTTCCAGCTGATCTGCGCGGGCGAGCTCGTCTCGTAGATCGGGACCATCACCGCGCCGGCATAGAAGAGGGCGAAGTCGACGAGCGTCCAGTCGTAGGTGGTGCGGGCGATGAACCCGACCTTGTCGCCGGGCTCGACGCCCGCGGCGACCAGGCCCTTCGCGAGGGCGATCACCTGCTTCTGGAAGTCGGCGGCGGTGATGTCGCGCCAGCCGTCGCCGTCGGGAACGGCGAACAGAGCGAGGTTGGGCGTCGCCTTGACCCGCTCGACGAGCAGGTCTGTGCAGTTCGCAGTCGGGTCTGCGGGAACGATGGCGGGGACTTCGAATTGGACCACGGCAACTCCTTCGGTACCGGTCGGGTATTGCTGGCGGGAGGCTCCCCAAGTGTAACCGAGCGGGATGCCTCGAACGCGGCACTGTCCCATGGCTAGACTTCAAGGCGCCGACGCGCGGTGCGCCGGCCGGAGGGGAGACCGTGCTCAACGTCGGCATCGACATCGGTGGGACCAAGATCGCCGGAGGCGTCGTCGACGCGGACGGCTCCATCGTCGAGAAGCTGCGGGTGGACACCCCGGTCGACACGGCGGCGCTGGCGGATGCCGTCATCGACATGGCCCGCCACCTGCGCGCGGCGCACGACGTCGCCGGCGTCGGAGTCGCCGCCGCGGGCTTCATCGACCGCGCGCGCGAGGTCGTCATCCACGCCCCGAACATCGCGTGGCGGAACGAGCCGCTCAAGGCGACGCTCGAGGAGGGCATCGGCATCCCGGTTGCGATCGAGAACGACGCGAACGCCGCGGGATGGGGCGAGTTCCGCTTCGGAGCCGGCCGCGACGTCGAGCACATGGTGATGCTCACGATGGGCACGGGCGTCGGCGGCGCGATCGTCATGGACGGCGAGCTCTACCTCGGCGGGCACGGCATCGGCGGCGAGCTCGGCCACACGCGCTTCATCCGCGACGGCCTGCTGTGCGGGTGCGGGCAGAACGGATGCCTCGAGCAGTACGCGTCGGGGCGGGCCCTGCAGCGCGAGGCGAACGACATCGCCGACGCGGGCGGCATCGGCGCGGGCCTCGCGGCGCTGCGCGAGGAGAAGGGCTCGATCAGCGGCCCCGCCGTCTCGCGCCTCGTGCTCGCGGGCGACGAGGGCGCGATCGAGGCGCTCCGCCGCGTCGCGACCGCGCTCGGCGAGGCGTGCGGCGGCTTCCAGGCCGTGCTGGATCCCGAGCTGTTCGTCATCGGCGGGGGAGTCGCCCAGCTCGGCGAAGACCTGCTGACCCCGGTGCGGCTCGCGTACGAGACGTCACTGCCCGGCTACGGCGACCGCCCGGTGGCCGACTTCGCGATCGCGCGGCTCGGCAACGACGCGGGGCTCATCGGGGTCGCTGATCTCGCCGGTCGTGCCGCGGCCGCGCGGGGCGCAGCATCCGTCACCCACGCATCCGGGCAGGGGAGCTGACGATGTTCTACTGGCTGATGAAGTACGTCGTGATCGGACCGATCGTCAAGGCGATCTTCCGCCCGTGGATCGTCGGCCGGCGCAATGTGCCCGTCGAGGGCGCCGCGATCCTCGCGAGCAACCACCTGTCGTTCGTCGACTCGATCTTCCTGCCGCTCATGATCGACCGGCCGGTGGCGTTTCTCGCCAAGAGCGACTACTTCACCGGCAAAGGGCTCAAGGGCTGGGCGACCCGCATGTTCTTCAAGGGCACCGGTCAGCTGCCGATCGACCGGTCGGGCGGCAAGGCCTCCGAGGCATCGCTCAACACCGGACTCCAGGTGCTCGGCCGCGGCGACCTGCTCGGCATCTACCCCGAGGGCACGCGCAGCCCCGACGGCAAGCTCTACCGCGGCCGCGTCGGCATCGCGCGCATGGCGCTCGAGGCGCACGTGCCCGTCGTGCCGGTGGTCATGGTCGACACCGACACGATGATGCCGATCGGCACGACGATCCCGCGGGTCACGCGCGTCGGCGTCGTGATCGGCGAGCCGCTCGACTTCTCGCGGTTCGAGGGAATGGAGAGCGACCGCTACATCCTGCGGTCGGTCACCGACGAGATCATGGTCGCCCTGCAGCGGCTCGGCGAGCAGGAGTACGAGGACGTCTACGCGTCGAGCGTGAAGGACCGGCTGAAGACGCCGCGCTCGCGCATGTCCGTCCCCGTCGAGTGACCGAGCGGCCGTTCCCCTGGGGTGGCCGGGCGGGCCATCCCGCGCGGCTAGACTGAGCGGATGCTTCAGCAGCTCGACGCGCTCGATCAGTGGCGCACCCTGCCCATCAAGCAGCAGCCGCAGTGGACCGACCTCGATGCCGTCGCCGCGGCATCCGCCGAGCTCGCGGCGCTGCCCCCGCTCGTCTTCGCGGGCGAGGTCGACCAGCTGCGCGCGCGCCTCGCGCGCGCCGCGTCGGGCGAGGCGTTCCTGCTGCAGGGCGGCGACTGCGCCGAGACGTTCGCCGGCGCCACCGCCGAGCAGATCCGCAACCGCATCAAGACGGTGCTGCAGATGGCGGTCGTCCTCACGTACGGCGCCTCGATGCCCGTCGTGAAGATGGGCCGCATGGCCGGCCAGTTCGCGAAGCCCCGCTCGAAGGACACCGAGACCCGCGGCGACGTCACGCTGCCCGCGTACCGCGGCGACATCGTGAACGGCTACGACTTCACGGACGCCTCACGCCAGGCCGACCCGGGTCGACTGCTGAAGGGGTACCACACCGCCGCGTCGACGCTGAACCTCATCCGCGCGTTCACCCAGGGTGGCTTCGCCGACCTGCGCGAGGTGCACAGCTGGAACAAGGGATTCGCGCAGAACCCGGCCAACCAGCGGTACGAGCGCCTCGCGACCGAGATCGACCGTGCGATCAAGTTCATGGAGGCGGCGGGCGCCGACTTCGACGAGCTGCGCCGCGTCGAGTTCTATACGGGCCACGAGGGCCTGCTCATGGACTACGAGCGGCCGATGACCCGCATCGACTCCCGCACCGGCACGCCGTACAACACGTCGGCGCACTTCCTGTGGATCGGCGAGCGCACGCGCGACCTCGACGGGGCGCACGTCGACTACTTCTCGCGCATCCGCAACCCCATCGGCGTCAAGCTCGGTCCGAACACGTCGACCGACGACGCGCTCGCCCTCATCGACAAGCTCGACCCCGAGCGCGAGCCCGGCCGCCTGACCTTCATCACGCGCATGGGCTCGTCGAAGATCCGCGAGGCACTGCCCCCGCTGCTCGAGGCCGTGCGCGACTCGGGTGCGCTGCCGCTGTGGGTGACCGACCCCATGCACGGCAACGGCATCACGACGCCGACCGGCTACAAGACGCGTCGCTTCGACGACGTCGTCGACGAGGTGCGCGGGTTCTTCGAGGCCCACCGCGCCGTGGGCACCTTCCCCGGCGGCATCCACGTCGAGCTGACCGGCGACGACGTCACCGAGTGCCTGGGCGGTTCGGAGATGATCGACGAGGCCACCCTCGCGACCCGCTACGAGTCGCTGTGCGACCCGCGCCTGAACCACATGCAGAGCCTCGAGCTCGCCTTCCTGGTCGCCGAGGAGCTCGAGCAGCGCTGACGCGCCCCTCCCACATCCGCTGAGACTGCATCCGTCGGCCGAGACAGCCGGGATCGGACGCAGTCTCGGCGGGCCGATGCAGTCTCAGCGACCGGGACGATGGGGACGAAGGGCGCGGCGACGCGGAGTCGCGGGCGCGGCGATGAGTGGGGGCCGCAACAGCGGCGGACGGCGTCGTACGGTCAGCGGTCTTCCTGGCGGCGGTCCCAGCGGTCGTTCATGCGGTCCATGAACGACCCGCGGCCCGCGGAAGACTTGCCGGCGGCCGACGGTGCGGCATCCTCGGCCTTCAGAGTGCCGGTGCGCGTGGGGGTGACCGCGACGATGACGCCCGCGAGCATCACCACGAAGCCGATGACGCCGACGGCGATGACCGGAACGGCGACGCCCACGATGAGACCGCCGAGGCCCAGCAGCACCAGCAGGGTGCCGTACACGATGTTGCGGTAGCTCAGCGCGCGGCCCTCGCGCGACGCACTGACGACGTCGGCGTCGTTGCGCATGAGATGGCGCTCCATCTCATCGAGCAGCCGCTGCTCCTGTTCCGAGAGTGGCATTCATCCCCCTCTGCTGGCCCGGACCACATGATTCTACGCGAGCGCGTGAACACTAGGCTAGGCCCGTGCGCCCGTCCTCGGATCCGATCGAAGAGGTTTCCCAGCGTCTGGACACCTTCTTCGCCGCCGCACGGGCCGAATCGGCCGCTCTGGGCGCCGAAGCCGAGCTGTTCACGGATGCCGCGATCGCCGCCGTGCACGGCGGCAAGCGGCTGCGCGCACGGTTCTGCCTCGCCGGCTGGAGCGCGGTGGCCGAGGCGTCCGGCGGGCCCGACGTGCCCGCGCCGACCGCCGACGTGATCGCGGCCGCCGCCTCGCTCGAGGTCTTCCACGCCGCCGCGCTCGTGCACGACGACCTCATCGACAACTCCGACACCCGCCGCGGCAAGCCCGCGGCGCACCGCGCGCTCGAGGCAGCGCATCGCGCCGCCGGGTTCGCGGGGGATGCCGCCGCGTTCGGCCGCTCGGGAGCCGTGCTGCTCGGCGACCTGCTGGTCGCGTGGAGCGACGACCTGTTCGAGGCGGGGCTCGCCGAGGCATCCGCCGCAGCCGACGGCTTCGCCCGCGCGGCCGCCGCGCGGACCGAGTACGCGACGATGCGCCGCGAGGTCACGATCGGGCAGTTCCTCGACGTCGCCGAGGAATCGGCGTTCCGCACCGAGCCCGACGACCGCCACGCGGCGCGGGCGCTGCGGGTCGCGTCGCTGAAGTCCGCCCGGTACAGCGTGCAGCAGCCGCTGCTGATCGGCGCCGCGCTGGCGGGGGCGGATGCCGCGCAGCACGCGGCGCTGGCCGACTTCGGGCATCCGGTGGGCATCGCCTTCCAGTTGCGCGACGACGTACTCGGGGTGTTCGGCGACGAGGTGATCACCGGCAAGCCGGCGGGGGACGATCTGCGCGAAGGCAAGCGCACCGTGCTGATCGCGTACACCCGTGAGGCGCTCGCGCCCGGTGCGCGGCGCATCGTGGACGAGCTCGTGGGGGATCCCGAGCTCGACGGCGATCAGATCGCCTCGCTGCAGCGGACGATCATCGACTCGGGCGCGCTCGACCGGGTCGAGCGGCTCATCGCCGACGAGACCCGCACGGCGGATCGGGCGCTTTCGGGCGCCCGGCTCGGCAACCGCGCCGTGGGCGAGTTGCGCGACCTCGCGCGCGCCGCGACGGCACGCTCGGCCTGACGGAGCGGCCGGCCTGACGGCGCGGTCCGCGCGGTCGGTACGGCCCGTCGGCGCTCCGCGCCGCGGAGCCGTGTCAGGCCAGTGTCTGGGCGACGCGGCGCACTTCGCTCTTGCGCCCGGCCAGCAGCGCCTCGATGGGGGCGGCGCCGATGGAGTCCTCGGGTTCGAGCAGCCAGTCGATCGCCTCGTCGTCGGTGAAGCCGGCATCCTGCAGCACGATGACCGTGCCGCGCAGCGACGACAGTGGGCGGCCGTCGACGATGAAGACCGCGGGCACGCGCACCGGGCCGTCGCGTCGCGAGCCGATCAGCTGATGCTCGTCGAGCAGACGGCGCACGCGGCCGAGGGGTTCGCCGAGCAGCTCGCTCAGCTCGGGAAGGGACAGCCACTCGGTCTCGACGCGCGACGTGCTCACGAAGCCCACTATTCCACTTCGCCGGGCGTGCGGGCGATCGGGATCGACGGTCGCGCGGCGAGGCGCTCCGTCACACCAGTCACATCCGTCTCAGAAGCCACGTGGCTTATCACCAGTTGACACATATAGACATCCGTGACACGGTTTTCGGAGTCGAAAGAGGGGGAAGATCTTGCGACACCACACGGATCGACCGCGCCGTGCGCGGCGGAACGCGTCCGCCGGCGTCTCGGTCGCCGTGGCGGGCTCCATCGCGCTGACGCTCAGCGCCGTGCCGGCGCAGGCGGCCGAGCGCACCGAGCGCGACGCGCCGCTCCGCGCCCTGCCCGGCCTCGACCGCATGGCGGGTCTCGCGAAGACGCCGGTGGCGGCATCCGCGCAGGTGCGCACGGCGGCGACGTCGACACCGGCGACCTACACCGTCAAGGCCGGCGACACCGTCAGCGCGATCGCCGCGCGCTTCGGTCTGCGCACCGCCGACGTGCTCGCCCTCAACAAGCTCAGCTGGTCGTCGATCATCTACCCCGGCCAGGTGCTGAAGCTCAAGGGGACCGCATCGGCCCCCGCGCCCGCGAAGCCGTCGACGTCCGCGGCATCCGGCAGCCACACCGTCAAGGGCGGCGAGACCGTCAGCGCGATCGCCCGCAAGTACGGCCTGGCCACCACCACCGTCCTCAAGGCCAACAAGCTGGGCTGGTCGTCGATCATCTACCCCGGGCAGAAGCTCGTGATCCCCGGCACCGCGGTGCCCGCGGCATCCGTCACCCCCGCCGCACCGTCGGCGCCCGTCGCCAAGCCCGCGTCGAGCAGCTACACGGTGCGCTCCGGCGACACCGTCAGCGGCATCGCGCAGCGACACGGGGTCACGACCGCCGCCGTGCTGAGCGCGAACAAGCTGGGCTGGTCGTCGATCATCTACCCCGGGCAGAAGCTCACGATCCCGAAGAAGGCGTCTTCGTCTTCGTCATCGTCGTCTTCGTCGACCGTCGCGGGGCTCGACGCCGAGCAGACCGCCAATGCGAAGCTCATCATCTCGGTCGGCCGGCAGATGGGGGTGCCCGACCGCGGCATCGCGATCGCGCTGGGCACGGCG
>JAUHVN010000112.1 GCA_030425055.1 Actinomycetes bacterium
TGCGCTCGCCGGCATCCGCCGCGCCGTGCGCTCCTGTTCTGTGCAACTGCGCCGCATAGAGGTGTAGCAGTCGCACCGAACTGGAGCAGTTGCTCCGACCCGCTCCGGCGCGGCCCCTCCTCCCCAATCCGGCTGCCAATGGAATCGCTCCACAGTCGCCGGCTTGGACCCCGATCGCCACCTGAACAGAACGAGCATCGGATGCATGCGACCCGCCCCTGAGATCGACGTGATCCGCCGCAGCGATCGAACAGACCCGCTCGACAACCGTCGCCTGCGCCGGGCGGTGGAGGACGGCTCGTGGGTTCGGGTGGCACCAGGCGCCTTCGTCCGCACTCACGAGTGGTCGACGCTCACCGCGATCGATCGCCATCGGCTGCTGGTCGAGGAGGTGTCGCGACGGATGCGGCCCGGAGCCGTGTTCGCGCTCCACTCCGCCGCAGCGGTGTGGGGCATCGACGTCCTGGGCGCGTGGCCCGATCGCGTGCAGGTGTTCCGTCCACCAGCCTCCGGCGGCCGCTCGACGGGCTGGGTGGTGCGGCACACACGATCGACCGAGAGTCTGCAGACCGCGCCGTGGGGCATCCATCGAGTCACCTCACCTGCGCAGACGGCACTGGACCTCGCGCGGCACCTCACCTTCGACCAGGGCGTCGCGGCCGTGGATCAAGCCCTCTGGAATGCACGTCGAGGCGGCCCGCTCACCAGCGTCGAGGACGTCGCGGAGCGTTGGGATCAGGATGCGGGGCATCGCGGTGACGTCCGAGCGATGCGCGTGATCGAATTCGCGAGCCCTCTCGCGGCCAACGTGCGCGAGTCGCAGAGCCGCGTGCTCATCGCCCGGCTCGGCTTTCCGGCACCTCGACTGCAGGAGCGGCGCGTACTTCGCACGGGCCGGCTCGTCTACGGCGACTTCTACTTTCCGCAGCATGACCACTGGGCGGAGTTCGATGGGAACGGCAAGTACCTCAGTCCCGAGTTCGGCGCCGACCGTGATCCGGCGCAGATCGTTCTGGACGAGAAGAACCGCGAGAACGAGATCCGCCGCGAGGTGCGAGGGTTCTCACGCTGGGAACCGGCCGACCTGAAGCCTCGACGTCTCTACGACATCCTGACCGGTGATGGGCTGCCCAGCTCCCGCTCGCGCCCGTGACCCCCGCACCTGTCGCCGAGTGCTCCTGGTCTGTGCGACTGCGCCACATCTGTTCGTAGCAGTCGCACAGAACAGGCGCGGTCGCGCCCGGGGCACCCGGCCGGCGAGGGGGCTACCAGCTGACCGGCAGCGCCTTGCCCTCTTCGTAGCCGGCGGCCGACTGCAGGCCGACGCGGGCGCGCTCGTGGAACTCCGCGACCGTCGCGGCACCGGCGTACGTGAACGACGACCGCACGCCCGACGTGATCATGTCGAGCAGGTCCTCGAGGCTCGGCCGCAGCGGGTCGAGGTAGATCTTCGACGACGAGATGCCCTCGGCGAACAGCTCCTTGCGGGCGAGCTCGTACGGGTCGAGCCGCCCGAAGCGCTCGTGCACGGCCTTCGTCGAGGCCATGCCCCACGACTCCTTGTACGCGCGGCCGTCGGAGTCGATCTGCAGCTCGCCCGGCGCCTCGATGGTGCCGGCGAACCACGAGCCGATCATGACGGATGCCGCACCCGCCGCGAGCGCGAGCGCCACGTCGCGCGGATACCGCACACCGCCGTCGGCCCACACGTGCGCACCCATGATGCGCGCGGCCTCGGCGGTCTCGAGCACCGCCGAGAACTGCGGCCGGCCGACCGCGGTCATCATGCGGGTCGTGCACATGGCACCCGGGCCGACGCCGACCTTGAGGATCGTCGCGCCGGCCGAGACGAGGTCGTGCACTCCCTCGGCCGTAACGATGTTGCCGGCGGCGATCGGGATGCCGAGGTCGAGCTCCGACACCGTCTGCAGCGCCCGCAGCATCCCCTCCTGGTGCCCGTGCGCGGTGTCGACGACGAGCACGTCCACACCGGCGGCGGCGAGCGCCCTCGCCTTGGCGGCGACGTCGCCGTTGATGCCGACGGCCGCGGCGACGCTCAGCCGCCCGGAGCCGTCGACGGCGGGGCGGTACAGCGTCGATCGCAGCGCGCTGCGCTGCGAGAGCGTGCCGACGAGGTGGCCGTGCTCGAGCACGCAGACGGTCTCGGCGCCCGAGGCGACGATGACGTCGAAGGCGTGGCGGGCCGACTCGATGTCGTCGGCGTCGACGGATGCCGCACGCCCGCGCGTGAGGTCTCCGAGACGAGCATCCGGCAGCGCGGTCCCCAGGCGGGATGCCGGCACGATGCCGAGCACGTCGTCGAGGTGCACCCGGCCGTCGCCCGCCGCGGTCGCGACGACGATGCCGTGGCCGTCGGTGGCGGGCAGCAGCCGTGCGGCGTCTGCCACGGTCGCGTCGGGCGGCAGCACGAGCGGCGTGTCCCACGTGACCGGCTGCTGCTTGACCCAGCGGATCGCGCCGTCGAGGTCCTGCAGGGGCATGTCCTGCGGCAGCACGCCGAGTCCGCCGCGCCGCGCGAGCGTCGCCGCGAGGCGCGGACCGGTGACCGAGTTCATGTTCGCGGAGACGAGCGGAATGGTCGCGTTCGTGCCGTCGCCCGGCGACAGGTCGACGTCGAGACGGCTCGTGATCGCCGACCGGCGAGGCACGAGGAAGACATCCGAGTAGGTGAGGTCGACGTCGGGCCGCTCTCCGTAGAACTCCATGGGTTCCAGCGTACGGCGCGAACGGTACGGCGAACGTTGCAGGATCGTTCCGCAGCGGCATCCCTCGGCCCGGGAAACACCCTCGGGACTGCGTTACGATTGGAAGTCATGCGTGTGGGCGCGATCTGCCCCGCATTCTCAGGGATTCACCGATGAAAGCAGGCGATCGAGCGTGTCGAGCCAGGTGACCGGCGTCGGGGTGTCGAACGAGGGCGAGTTCGGCGCGAACGAGTGGCTCGTCGACGAGCTGTACCAGCAGTTCCTCGTCGACAAGAACTCCGTCGACAAGGCGTGGTGGCCCATCCTCGAGGCGTACCAGCCCGCCGCGACCGACGACGCCGCCCGCGTGCCGTCGGCCCCGACCGCGCCGGCGTCCGAGGCCGCGAAGCCCGCGCCCGCTGCGAAGCCGGCCGCGCCCGCGGCATCCGCCTCGGACAGCACGAACGCAACGTCGGACGCGCACCCGGTGACCGCACCCGTCCCCGTCATCGGCAATCACCCGGTTGCCGCCCGCACGACGGCACGCCCGGCGAAGCCGCAGCCGATCCCCGCGCAGGCACCGAGCAACGCGCCGTCGTCGTCGGAGGAGAGCGCCGAGGAGGACCGCGTCACCGTCCTGCGCGGCATGCCCAAGACCCTCGCCGCGAACATGGACGAGTCGCTGACCGTTCCGACCGCGACGAGCGTGCGCACCATTCCGGCGAAGCTCATGATCGACAACCGGATCGTGATCAACAACCACATGGCCCGCACGCGCGGCGGCAAGGTGAGCTTCACGCACCTCATCGGGTGGGCGATCATCCAGTCGCTCAAGGACTTCCCCAGCCAGAACGTCTTCTACGCCGAGATCGACGGCAAGCCCTCGGTGGTCGCGCCCGCCCACATCAACCTGGGCATCGCGATCGACCTTCCCAAGCCCGACGGCACCCGTGCGCTGCTCGTGCCGAGCATCAAGCGCGCCGACACCCTCACGTTCGGCGAGTACCTCGCCACCTACGAAGACCTCGTCTCGCGCGCACGCAACAACAAGCTGACCGCCGCCGACTTCCAGGGCACGACGATCTCGCTCACCAACCCGGGCGGCATCGGCACGGTGCACTCGGTGCCGCGTCTCATGAAGGGTCAGGGATGCATCGTGGGCGCGGGCGCCCTCGAGTACCCGGCCGAGTTCCAGGGCGCGAGCGAGAAGACGCTCAACGAGATGGCGATCGGCAAGACGATCACCCTCACGAGCACGTACGACCACCGCGTGATCCAGGGCGCCGGGTCGGGCGAGTTCCTCAAGAAGGTGCACGAGCTGCTCATCGGGCAGCGCGGCTTCTACGACGACATCTTCGCGGCGCTGCGCATCCCGTACGCGCCGATCCACTGGGCCAGCGACATCAACGTCGACCTCGCCGAGCGCATCGACAAGCAGGCGCGCGTGCAGGAGCTCATCAACTCGTTCCGCGTGCGCGGCCACCTGATGGCCGACATCGACCCCCTCGAGTACATCCAGCGCACGCACCCCGACCTCGAGATCGAAGAGCACGGCCTGACGTTCTGGGACCTCGACCGCGAGTTCGTCACGGGCGGCTTCGGCGGCAAGCGCACGATGAAGCTGCGCGAGATCCTCGGCGTGCTGCGCGACTCGTACTGCCGCACGATCGGCCTGGAGTACATGCACATCCAGGATCCCGAGACGCGTCGGTGGTTCCAGGAGATCGTCGAGGTCAAGTACCAGAAGCCGGGGCACGACGAGCAGCTGCGCATCCTGTCGAAGCTCAACCAGGCCGAGGCGTTCGAGACGTTCCTGCAGACGAAGTACGTCGGCCAGAAGCGCTTCAGCCTCGAGGGCGGCGAGTCGCTGATCCCGCTGCTCGACGAGATCCTGCAGGGCGCCGCCGAGGCGGGCCTGGACGGCACCGCGATCGGAATGGCCCACCGCGGCCGTCTCAACGTGCTGACCAACATCGCCGGCAAGACGTACGGCCAGGTCTTCCGCGAGTTCGAGGGCTCGGTCGCCGTCGGCAGCAAGAGCGGCTCGGGCGACGTGAAGTACCACCTCGGCACCGAGGGCACCTTCGTCGCCGACGACGGGCAGGAGCTGCCGGTCTACCTCGCCGCGAACCCGTCGCACCTCGAGACCGTCGACGGCGTGCTCGAGGGCATCGTGCGCGCCAAGCAGGACCGCAAGCCGATCGGCACCTTCTCGTGGCTGCCGATCCTCGTCCACGGCGATGCGGCGTTCGCCGGTCAGGGCGTCGTCGTCGAGACGCTGCAGATGTCGCAGCTGCGCGGCTACCGAACCGGCGGCACGGTCCACGTCGTGGTCAACAACCAGGTCGGCTTCACGACGACACCGCAGGACGGCCGCTCGTCGGTGTACGCCACCGACGTCGCCAAGACGATCCAGGCGCCGATCTTCCACGTGAACGGCGACGATCCCGAGGCCGTGACGCGCGTCGCCCAGATCGCGTTCGCCTACCGTGAGCGGTTCCACCGCGACGTCGTCATCGACCTCGTCTGCTACCGCCGGCGCGGACACAACGAGGGCGACGACCCGTCGATGACGCAGCCGCTCATGACGAACCTCATCGAGGCGAAGCGCTCGGTGCGCCGCCTGTACACCGAGGCGCTCGTCGGTCGCGGTGACATCACCGAAGAGGAGTACGAGCAGGCGAAGCGCGACTTCCAGGACCGCCTCGAGATCGCGTTCGCCGAGACGCACGCCGCCGAGACCGGCACGTCGGGCATCGTGACCCAGGCCGAGATCGTCGACGAGCCCGCCGCCGGAGAACCCGACACCACCGCCGTGTCGACCGAAGTGGTGCACCTCATCGGTGACACCTTCGTGAACAAACCCGACGGCTTCACGGTGCACAGCAAGATCCAGCAGCTGCTCGACAAGCGCCTCGACATGAGCCGCAACGGCTCGATCGACTGGGGCTTCGCCGAGCTGCTCGCCTTCGGATCGCTGCTGCTCGAGAAGACCAACGTGCGCCTCGCCGGCCAGGATTCGCGCCGCGGCACGTTCGTCCAGCGGCACTCGGTGCTGCACGACCGCGCGAACGGCCAGGAGTGGCTGCCGCTGACGAACCTCGGCGAGGACCAGGGCCGCTTCTGGGTCTACGACTCGCTGCTCAGCGAATACGCGGCCCTCGCGTTCGAGTACGGGTACTCGGTCGAGCGCCCCGACGCGCTCGTGCTGTGGGAGGCGCAGTTCGGCGACTTCGCGAACGGCGCCCAGAGCGTGGTCGACGAGTTCATCTCGTCGGCCGAGCAGAAGTGGGGCCAGCAGTCGAGCGTCGTGATGCTCCTGCCGCACGGGTACGAGGGTCAGGGCCCCGACCACTCGTCGGCGCGCATCGAGCGCTACCTGCAGATGTGCGCGCAGGACAACATGATCGTCGCGCGCCCGTCGACGCCGGCGTCGTACTTCCACCTGCTGCGCCGCCAGGCGTACATGCGCCCGCGGCGTCCGCTCATCGTGTTCACCCCGAAGGCGATGCTGCGTCTGCGGGGGGCGACGAGCCCGGTCGAGGCGTTCACGAACGGCCGTTTCGAGCCCGTGATCGACGACGACCGCGACATCGACAAGTCGAAGGTGAAGCGGATCCTGCTGCACTCGGGCAAGATCCACTGGGACCTGCGCGCCGAGCTCGACAAGAACCCCAACCCCGAGATCGCCCTCGTGCGCCTCGAGCAGTTCTACCCGGCGCCCGTCGAGCGGCTGAACGAGATCATCGACAGCTATCCCGACGCCCAGCTGGTGTGGGTGCAGGACGAGCCCGAGAACCAGGGCGCGTGGCCGTTTATCGCGCTCGAGGTCGTCAAGCACGTGCACGGCCGCACGATCCGCCGCGTCTCGCGCGCGGCTGCGGCCTCGACGGCGACGGGATCGCCCAAGGTGCACGCGGCCGAGCAGGCCGACATCATGCGGCGCGCTCTCACGCTCTAACGGTCGTCCACGGGGTCGACGCCGGCGCGCGCGAACGCGTCGGCTGCGGCGGCGACGGATGCCTCGCCGTCGGCGGCGACGAGCCCGAGACGGGTCCGGCGCTCGACGAGGTCGGCGACGCTGAGCGCGCCCTCGACCTCGACGCCCCACTGCAGCTCCTGCGCCGTCACGCCGCGCGCGGCGCCCGAGCCGCCCGGCAGGCTCGCCGCGAACGGAGCCTCCGCGCCGTACCGCCGCACGAGCCGCGGGGCCGCCTCGATCTCGGCGAGGCGGGCGCGGGGCCACCCTCCGACGAGCGGGATGCCGCGGGTGCGGCATCCGGGCACGGAGCGATCCGGGAACCGCAGCCGCACAGCCTCGTCGACGCCGTGCTCGGCCATGCGGCGGTACGTCGTCAGCTTGCCGCCGATCACGGCGATCGAGCCGTCGTCGGTCTCGCGCACGTCGTGCCGTCGCGACAGGTCGCTCGTCTGCTCCTGGTCCCCCGCGATGAGAGGTCGCAGTCCGGCGAAGGCGCCGACGACGTCGCTGCGCGTCAGCGGGCGGGCCAGCGCGGCGCTCACGATGCCGAGCAGGAGGTCGATCTCGTCGTCGTCGGGCTGCGGCTCGTCGACCACCGCATCGGCGGGCACGTCGGTGAGGCCGATGTAGGTGCGGCCGTGGGGTGCCGGCACGGTGAACACGAAGCGGCTCGACGAGCCGGGCACCGGCACGGTGAGCGAGACGTCGGATCCGCCGAGGCGGGCGCTGTCGACCACGAGGTGGGTGCCGCGGCTGGGGCGCAGCCGCACATCCGGCTGCAGTTCACCCGCCCACACTCCGGTCGCCGTGATCACCGCGCGTGCACGCACGCGCAGTGTGGCGCCGCTCAGCTCGTCGCACAGCAGCGCACCGTCGCCGTGCAGCTCGAGGGCGCCCACCCGCGTCAGCACGGATGCCCCGTACCCGGCGGCCGTGCGAGCGATCGCGACGACCAGGCGGGCGTCGTCGAAGAGCTGGCCGTCCCATCCGCGCATCGCGCCGCGAAGGGCGTCTGCGCTCACGGCGGGCGCGAGCCGGATCGTCTCGGCGCGACCCACGGGCCCCGGCGCATGCAGCACCGCGTCGGGGGTTCCGACGAGGCGCCGCATCCCGTCGCCGAGCCCGTACCCGAGGCCGACGTACGCGCCCCGCGCGACGTGACCGGGGGCGAACAGCGGCAGCACCTGGGCCATCGGGCGCACGAGGTGCGGCGCGATGCGCGTCATGAGCAGGTGGCGTTCGGCGGCGCTCTCGTGCGCGATGCCGACCTGCCCCGATGCGAGGTACCGCAGGCCGCCGTGGACGAGCTTCGAGCTCCACCGGCTGGTGCCGTGGGCGAGATCGCGGCGTTCGACCAGCACGGTGCGCAGGCCCCGGCTCGCGGCATCCAGGGCGATGCCCGCGCCCGTCACACCACCGCCGACGACGAGAACGTCGACGTCGGGCGCATCGCCGAGCGCCTGCAGTTCGCGACGACGCCGGGGCGCGTTGAGGGCCGAAGGATGCGGCGTGCGCCCGAGCACGCGGGGAGTCACGGCTGGGCTCCGAGGTAGCCGCGCAGCG
>JAUHVN010000113.1 GCA_030425055.1 Actinomycetes bacterium
CATTGTCGGCGGGCGATGTGACGGTCGTGTGACGAGGTCAGGGCAGGGCGGGTGCGAACTCCAGAGGAACCGCGATCTCCTGCGAGGGCGCGTCGTCGGGGTAGACCGCGGATGCCTCGTACGGCACGCCGTCGAGGGTGAGTGTCACGTCGTACGTGAACGGGAAGTCGCCGAGCCCGGCGGCCTGCCGGGCGGGGCCGTCCGGTCCGTCGAAGAACAGCGCGCCCTCGCCGACGCATCCCTCCGCCGGAGCAGCCTCGATCGTGAGCGCCTCGCCGTTGTCCGCCGTGACGGTGATCGACGCCGTCGCCGTCTCGGGGGTCTGGGTCAGGCCGTTCACGAGCAGCTCGAGTCCGTAGCTGTCGGGAGCGCCGTCGTGGTCGACGATGAGGGTGAGGGATGCCGTCGGAGGCGGGAGCGGGAGGTCGTCGGTCGTGGCCCACACGAAGCTCGCGATCATGTCGCCGACGCCGTCGCCGCTCGCGAACACGTCGACGATCCAGTCCTCGGCGGGTCCTGCGGCGGTCAGCGACCACCAGCCGTCGCCGAGCTCGACCGGCTCGTTCACGATCGTGCGCGCCGTGCAGTAGTCGTCCGAGCTGCGCTGCGACACGTACAGCTGCGTGAACTCCTCGACGGGAACGAACACCAGCACCTCGCCGGGGCTGCCGACCGACGGCGGATCGGGGTCGTGCCCGTCGGCGCAGCTGGACTGCCAGCACCAGGACGTCGGTGCCAGACGCAACTCGCTGTCGCCGTGGCGGACGACGAACGGAGGCGGCCCGCCGGAGGACTGCCCGTGGACGAGCGTCTGCGTGGGCTCGGGTAGTCCGCCCGGCGTCTCGCCCGGAGTGCGCAGCGACGCGCATCCGGTCATGCCGACGGCGACCAGCGCCGCGGTGAGGGTCGCGACGGCGGAGCGCCGCATCCCGAGCCGATCGGTGCCCATGCCTGCAAGTGTCGCCGCACCCGCGATCGTCTCGCAACGCGGCGCGGAGGCTCTTCACAGCCGACGACCGCTAGGCTTGCGCAGTCGGCTCTGGACACCGCGTTCGCGGAGGGTTTGTGAGTCCAAGGGGCCGATGGTGAGCGCCGATCGGCGCACATGACCATCACATGAATGGCCCCGGCCGACGATTGTCCGGGATGCCCGCGGAGCGGGCGCTGTTCTCGTGCGCAGAGAACCCAGAAGGACACACCCATGCCCAAGAGCAAGAAGCCGGCCGGCGGCCGCGCCGCGAAGAACTTCGAGCCCCGCTACGGCTCGAAGACCAGCCATCAGGACCGCAAGCGTCGTCCGGGAGAGTCGTCGTCGGGCAAGCCCGGCAGCAAGAGCCCCGGTCACCGCGGCTACCGCAAGCCCGAAGAGGGTGCGCCGAAGCGCCGCTGGACCGCACAGGAGAAGGCGGGCCGCGACGAGGCCCGCGGCATCCGCACCCGCTCCCACCGGGACGACGACCGTCGTCCCTCGCGTTCGGAACGCGACGACCGTCCGCGCCGTTTCGACGAGCACGACGAGCGTCCCCGCTACCGTTCCGACGACCGGCGTCCGCAGCGCGGCGACCGTGACGACCGTCCGCGTCGGTACGACGACCGTGACGCTTCGTCTCGCTCCGCTCGCTCAGCGACCTGGGAGGGGCGTTCCGACCGGCCCCGCAGGTCCCTGAGCGAGGAGCGCAGCGACGAGACGAAGGGTCGCCGATACGACCGTGACGACCGTCCGCGTCGCGACGACCGGGATGACCGTCCGCGCCGCTACGAGGACCGGAGCGACCGCCCGCGTCGCGACGACCGGGGCGACCGCCCGAACCACCGTGACGACCGTCCGCGCCGCTACGACGACCGCAGCGACCGTCCGCGTCGCGACGACCGGGATGACCGTCCGCGTCGCGATGACCGCGACCGTCCGCGCCGCTTCGAAGACCGTGACGACCGTCCGCGTCGCGACGACCGTCCGCGTCGGTACGACGACCGGAACGACCGCCCGCGCCGGTACGACGACCGCAGCGACCGTCCGCGCCGCGACGAGCGCGCACCCGAGCGCACGCAGGCCGACGAGGCCCGCGTCGACGTCGTGCACGAGCGTCTGCAGGCCGAGGCCGTCGACGCCGAGCAGGTCGCAGCTCTCGGCTTCGCAGACCTGGGTCTCGGCCAGAACATCGTGAAGGTGCTCGCCGAGCTGGGGGCGGAGCATCCGTTCCCCATCCAGGCGGCGACGATCGGTCCGATCCTCGAAGGACGCGATGTTCTCGGCCGCGGGCGCACCGGCTCGGGCAAGACCATCGCGTTCGGCGCGCCCGTCGTCGAGTCGGTGCTGCGCTCGCAGGCCGGCCAGCGTCGTGAATTCGGCCGCGCGCCGAAGGTCATCGTGCTCGCGCCGACGCGCGAGCTCGCGCTGCAGATCGACCGCACGATCCAGCCGATCGCGCGCAGCGTCGGCCTGTTCACCACTCAGATCTACGGCGGCGTTCCGCAGGCCCGCCAGGTGGGTGCGCTCAAGAAGGGCGTCGACATCGTGATCGGCACTCCGGGTCGCATCGAAGACCTCATCGAGCAGGGCAAGCTCGACCTCTCGGAGGTGCGCATCGCCGTGCTCGACGAGGCCGACCACATGTGCGAGCTGGGCTTCCTCGAGCCGGTGCAGCGCATCCTGCGCAAGACCGAGGACGGGTCGCAGAAGCTGCTCTTCTCGGCCACCCTCGACCGCGAGGTCGCTGCGCTCGTCGATGAGTTCCTCGTCGAGCCGGCCGTCTACGAGGTCGCCGGTGAAGACCAGGACGCCAGCACGATCGAGCACCGCGTGCTCGTGATCGACCACCGCCGCAAGGCCGAGATCCTCGAGTCGCTCGTCGACCGCGAGGGCAAGACCCTCGTGTTCGCGCGCACGCGCGCCTACGCCGAGATGCTCGCCGAGCAGTTCGACGACGCCGGCATCCCGGCCCTCGCGCTGCACGGCGACCTCAACCAGGCCAAGCGCTCGCGCAACCTCGCGAAGCTGACCGACGGCAAGGTGCGGGTGCTGGTCGCGACCGACGTCGCGGCCCGCGGCATCCACGTCGACGACATCGACCTGGTCGTGCAGGCCGACGCGCCCGACGAGTACAAGACGTACCTGCACCGGTCGGGCCGCACCGGCCGCGCCGGCCGCGAGGGCCGCGTGGTGACGCTCGTCACCCGCCAGCGCCGCCGCCGCATGTCCGAGCTGCTCGAGCGCGCCGAGATCGAGGCTCCGTTCGACGAGGTCTCGCCCGACGACGACCTCCTCGAGGAGATCTCGGGTCGGCAGCTCGACCCGGTCGCCGGCTGATCGCGTTCAGAACTCCACGGATCTGGGAGGTCTACACACCTGAGGCCCCCTGTCCGCGCCGATCGGCGACGGATCCGTGGAGTTCTGCACCGCGTCCACGCGGGTGAGCGCGCGCACGCGCGCTGCGGCCGGCATCCGGGTGTGCGCCGCGAAGTCGGCGGCGAACCCGGGCGTGCGGGCGTCCCAGTGGGCGACTCCGGCGAGCGTGTCATCGAGGTACGCGCGCGGCACGACGCCGGCGGCGCGGGCGGGATGCCGGTGCTCGGGCTTGCCGATGAAGGCGTGCACCGGCCGGTCGATCGCGTGTCCCGCGTAGGCCTCGACCCGATGCGAGACGTCGACGAGGTCGTAGCGGCGCTCGCGGTCGACCAGTGCCTCCAGCGACGGCTCGTCCACGGGGATGCAGACGCCGTTCGCCGTCGCCCCCGCCGTGGCGTCGAGGCCCCAGAAGAGCACGACCGGGGGTCGTGCGCCCTGCTCGTCGAGGTACTGCTTGTCGGCATGCGTCCCGTCGTTGCGGAACGCCACCGACAGCGCGCGGGCGGCTCCTGCCAATCGCGCGGGGACGAACCCGTCGACGGATGCTCGGGGCAGCGTGCGCAGGGCAGAGACGGGGTTCAGCAGCGATCCGTACGCGAAGACGAACATCGGCTCAGAGTGTCGCGCGATCGTCCAGTGGTCTGAGCGCGGTGTCAACGGCGCCGAGGCCGCGCAGGCGATCGCGCACCGCGGCGGCGGCGCGAGCGTACGGCTCATCGGTGTCGCGCAGCAGCGAGCGGGTGTTGGCGGCATCGAGGAGGGCCGTGATCTCGAACGCGAGCTGGGCGGGATCGCCCAGGCCCGGAACCTCGGGCTTCGCGTACCCGAGCGAGATCGCGAGATAGGCCTCCCACGTGTCGAGTGCGTCGGTCACGGCATCGCGCACGGGGCCGGGCTTCGAGTCGAACTCGACGGAGGCCGCGGCGAAGAAGCATCCGCCCGTGAAGACGCGACCGCGCGAGTAGTCGAGCCACGCGGCGACGAGGGCGACCACGCGCGACAGTCCGCGCGGCGTCGCGGCCCGGGCGGGTTCGATGACGGTCGACGTGAACCGGGCGCGCGCGGCGGCGACCGTCGCGACTTGCAGCGACTCCTTCGAGCCGAAGAGGGTGGCGACGCCGCTCTTGCTCTGCCCGGCGGCTTCGGCCAGGCGCCCGATGCTCAGCCCGTCGAGGCCCTCGATCGACGCGATGTCGATCGCCTCGGCGAGCACGACGCGGCGCGACTCGTCGCCTCGCGCGCGTCGTCCGTCGATCACCCCTTGCGTCATGCGCCAAGTATACGTACGATCGTTCGTACAGACAATACGAACGATCGTACGTATATCGAAGGAGACGAGGATGCACATCATCGAGCGGGTCGTGACGGGAACGGTCAGAGGGGTCCAGACGGTGTCCGCGAGTGCGGCGGCCTCGCTCGCGCTGCGCCTCTTCATGCGTGTGGGCGGGCGGATGCCGCTGCGCGACGAGGACGAGCCGACCATGTCCACGGCGAGACGCTGGACGATCCCGCTGCCGGGCGTCGATGGCCGCGGCGCCGAGGCGATCGCCTACGAGTGGGGGCGCGGCCCCGAGACGGTGGTGCTGGTGCACGGCTGGCAGGGACGAGCGAGCCAGTTCGCACCGATGGTGCGCGAGCTGCGCGCGGAAGGTCTTCGCGTCGTCGCCCTCGAGATGCCGGCGCACGGCGACGCACCGGGGGACGAGACCTACCTCCCCGACTTCACCGACGCGATCGCCGCTGTGCAGCAGCGGTACGGCCGGTTGCACGGGCTCGTCGGGCACTCGTTCGGCGGCATGGCGGCGCTGACGGCGCTCGCCGACGGCGTCGACGTCGAGCGGGTCATGACGGTCGCGGCGCCCGCCGAGGCGGCATCCGTCTTCGGCGCGTTCCGCGATCGGCTCGGCATCGACGCGCGCACCGCCGAGATCACGAGCGCGCGCTTCGCCGACCGTACTTCGACGGCGTGGATCCGTTCGCGTGGGCATCGCCGCTGCGGCGTCCGCTGCCGCGCACCCATCTCGTCGTCGCGCATGACCGCGGCGACCGACAGGTGCCGTTCAGCGAAGCCGAGCGGCTCGGTGCGGCGCATCCGCATGCGGCGCTGCTTGCGCTCGACGGCACCGGCCACTCCCGCATCCTGCGCAGCGACGGCGTGCTCGATGCCGCTCTGGCGCTGTTCACCGCGCCCGGTGGAGAGCGGCGCCAGACCTACGCGGCGGCCGCCTGATCAGAAGAGCCGATCGTCCGGCGAGGGCCGTGTGCGCACGGCGGCACGGCCACGTGATGTCACGACGATCGGCCCGGCCGCCGGGCCGTCGGGGGCCGAGCCGGGGAGCGCGCCGACGCGCGCCGACCGTGCCGCGAGCCCGGCGACGGGATCACCGCGCGGCGAGTCGTCCTCGGCGCGCCCGTCGAGGCGGTGGGCGCGCAGCAGCGGGCGGACGCGCTGCGCGAGCCATGTGCGATAGCCCTTCGGCGCGGTCGCCGATGCGCCGGGATAGAGCCCGCGGTACGACGACACGAGTTCGGGATGCTCGTGCTCGAGCCACTGCAGGAACCACTGCTTGGCCCCCGGCCGCAGGTGCAGCGCGCCGTACACGACGCGTTTGGCACCCGCGGCCCGGATGCGTGCCAGGGCGTCGTCGAGCGCGGCCACCGAGTCGGTCAGGTGGGGGAGGATCGGCATGAGGAAGACCGTCACGCGGAAGCCGGCCTCGGCCGCCGCGCGCACGGTCTGCAGCCGCGCCTCGGTCGTGGGGGTGCCGGGTTCGACCGACTTCTGCAGGACGTCGTCGAAGACGGCGATCGACATCGCGAGAGAGACGTCGACGGTGGATGCCGCGTCGGTCAGCAGAGGCAGGTCTCGCCGCAGCAGTGTGCCCTTCGTGAGGATCGAGAACGGCGTTCCCGCATCGGTGAGGGCGCTCACGATCTGCGGCATCAGCCGGTAGCGCCCCTCGGCGCGCTGGTAGGGGTCGGTGTTGGTCCCCAGCATCACGGGCTCGCGCCGCCACGAGCCCCGCGCGAGCTCGCGGCGCAGCACGTCGGCCACGTTGACCTTGACGACGACCTGGGTGTCGAAGTCGCGCCCGGCGTCGAGGTCGAGGTACTCGTGAGTCGCCCGGGCGAAGCAGTATGAGCAGGCATGAGAGCAACCTCGATAGGGGTTGATCGTCCAGTCGAACGGCATGCCCGATGCGCCGGGCACATGGTTGAGCGCCGACTTGCACAGCACCTCGTGGAAGGTCACTCCCGCGAAGTCGGGGGTCGTGACCGAGCGGACCAGGCCGTCGAGGTTCTCGAGGCCGGGGAGGGCCGCGGCATCCGCCACCCCCAGCTGCTGTCCCCTCCACCGCATGCCGACATTCGAACACAGATACGACTTGAGATCAACCGCGTACGGCGTCGAATCGCACATAACGACCCATGATCTCCGCGGGTCGCCACGCTGGCACACAATGGCTGTGTGACGGAATCGCCCGAGAATCCGCCGAGCCGTCGAGACGCGCCACACGGCGAACTTCTCGACGGGCGTGCGGGCGAGCCTCGGCACGCCGGGCGGGGCCGCGCGACGGGGGCGCTTGTCCCGATCGTCGGGATCGCCGCCGTGGTCGTGCTCGTGTCGGCGGCCGCCATCACGTGGGCGGCGACGTCGGCCCCACGCGACGACGCCGAGGCGTCGTCGGCGCCGCGCTACGTGCCTGCCGAGACCGTGACGAGTCTGCCCGTCCCCGACATCACCCAATCACCCGCCGCGGAGGACCCGTGCGCGCTCCCCGAGTTCACGGCAGCGCTCGCGGCGGGCGACGATCCCGCGGCGATCGCCGCCGTCGGCGGGGGTGAGGCGTTCCGCGCGGCGGTGGCCGCCGGATCGCTGTCGTGCGTGGGCCTCAGCGATCCCGGCCATGTGTGGGTCGTCGTGAACAAGCACCGCCCTCTCGACCCCATCGACGTGTGGCCGCCCGATCTCGTGGTCCCCGACCGGGTGAGCAACCTGGTGGCCGCCGGTCTGCGCCCGGCCGCCGCGGCGTCGCTCACGGCGATGGCGGATGCCGTCCGCGCCGCCGGCGCCGGTGACATCGGGATCGCGAGCGCCTTCCGCTCCTACGGTTCGCAGCAGGCCACGTACGGGCGGCACGCCGCCGAGCGCGGAGTCGCCGGCGCCGACGCCGTCAGCGCGCGACCGGGATACAGCGAGCATCAGTCGGGCCTCGGTGTCGATGTCGTTCCGTGCGGCAACGGGTGCGGAACCCTCGACGACGTCGCCGGTTCGCCCCAGGGGGCATGGCTCGTCGAGCACGCGTGGGAGTTCGGCTGGATCGTGCGCTACGAGGAGGGTCGGACCGACGTCACCGGATACCTGCCCGAGCCGTGGCACCTGCGCTACATCGGTCCGGAATTGGCGCGCGCCTACCACGACGGCGGTTGGCACACCCTCGAGGAGTTCTTCGGGCTGGATGCGGCGCCCGACTACCGGGATTGACCCCGTCTCGATGAGTCAATCGGACGTGATCTTCCGCTAGAATTCCCGCGACGCCGCTGGGGGCGTCCAGGCCGGCTGGGGTGGTCATGGGGATGAACAGAGCCGCGGAGTCGGTGGGACGACGCCGGCGGAAGCGCCGCGCAGCGGCGATCGTCGTCGGAGCGGCATCCGTCGTGCTGATCGGCGTCGCGACGGTCGTCAGCATCGCGCTCGCGGGCGGTCGGGCCGAACCGCTGCCCACGCGTACGGTGGCGGCGGCCGAGACGCCGACGCCCACCCCGACGCCCACACCGCTGTCGGCGGTCGAGCAGCTGCTCGCCGACAGTGACGATCCGGATGCCTGCGCCGTCAGCTTCACGGGAGAGGGCACCGACCTTGCCCCGATGCTCCAGACCTCG